>CAXBBA010000010.1:0-13847 GCA_963973805.1 uncultured Halieaceae bacterium
GCCGGAGGTACGGGGTGAAGTACATTTACCCGCACGCCCCATACTGAACGCCATGCTCCCCCATCACCGTTTCTGCACCGCCCCCATGATGGACTGGTCCGACCGCCATTGCCGCTACTTCTGGCGCCTGCTCACCAGAAATGCGCTGTTCTATACCGAGATGGTGACGACCGGCGCCCTGATTCACGGCGACCGGGAACGCTTCCTGAAGTACAGCGAAGAAGAACACCCCCTGGCATTGCAGCTCGGCGGCTCCGACCCCGGCGACCTCGCCCGCTGCGCTCGCTGGGCCTCGGATGCCGGCTACGTCGAAGCCAACCTCAACTGCGGCTGTCCCTCGGACCGGGTGCAGAACGGTGCCTTCGGCGCCTGCCTGATGGCCAGACCCGAGCTGGTCCGGGACTGCGTCCGGGCCATGGGCGAGGCGACGGACCTGCCCATAACGGTCAAACACCGCATCGGCATCGATGCCATGGAGAGCTACGGGGAGTTTCGGGATTTCGTCGCCACGGTGGCCGGGGGTGGCTGCGACACCTTTATCGTCCACGCCCGGAAAGCCTGGCTTCAGGGACTCTCCCCCAAGGAGAATCGCGAGGTTCCGCCCCTGAACTATCCCTGGGTCTATCGCCTCAAGCAGGAGATGCCGGAGCTGACGATTGTGCTCAACGGCGGCATCGAAACCCTCGAGGATTGCCGGGACCATCTGACCCATGTGGACGGTGTGATGCTGGGACGCGCCGCTTACCACCACCCCTGGCTGCTGGCCCAGGTGGACGCAGAGATTTTCGCAGCGCCCGGGGAACATCACAGTCGCGAAATGGTCATTGAGGAACTGCTACCCTACGTTGAGCGCGAGCTCAGCGCCGGTACTCGCCTGAACCAGATCACCCGGCATCTGCTGGGGCTGTACCAGCAGGTACCCGGCGCCCGGCGCTTCCGGCGCGTGCTGAGCGAGGGGGCCCACCGTCCCGGCGCCGGCCCCGATTTGCTTCTCGCGGCGCTGGCGGAAGTGACGCACCGCGCTGCCTGACGCGCACTGAATTCATTGCTGAAGAAAGGAATCACCCCACCATGAGCGACAAACTGAGCCAGCTCAAAGCCATGACCGACGTCGTCGCCGACACCGGTGACATCGAGGCCATTCGCCGCTTCACTCCCCAGGATGCCACCACGAACCCGTCGCTGTTGCTCAAGGCCGCCGCATTGCCCCAGTACCAGCCCTTACTGGAGGATGCCCGCCGCACGGCCTCGCAGCAGAGCGGCGGTGAACAGGAAGCGCTGAATGCTGCCTGTGACCACTTCGCCGTCGCCGTCGGCCGTGAAATCCTGGATATCGTCCCTGGCCGGGTTTCCACCGAGGTGGACGCGCGCCTGTCCTTCGACAGCGACGCCACCATTGCCCGGGCGCGCCACCTCATCGACAGCTATGCTGCCGCGGGCATCCCGGCGGAGCGCATCCTGATCAAGGTCGCCGCAACCTGGGAAGGCATTCGCGCTGCCGAGGTGCTCGAGAAAGAGGGCATTCAGTGCAACCTCACGCTGCTCTTCGGCTTCGAACAGGCCCAGGCCTGCGCCGACGCCGGGGTATTCCTCATCTCTCCCTTCGTGGGTCGCATCCTCGACTGGCACAAGGCCAACCGCGATCTGCAGGTGACCCGGGGCGAGGACGACCCCGGAGTGCAGTCCGTACGGCGCATCTACAACTACTACAAGACCCACGGTTACAACACCGTGGTCATGGGCGCGAGCTTCCGCAACACGGGAGAGATCGAGGCGCTCGCGGGCTGCGACCGCCTCACCATCAGCCCCGGGCTGCTGGAGGAACTCGCGGCGGACACAGCCCCCCTGCCCCGCTGCCTGTCTCCCGAAGGTGCCGCGAGCGATGATGCGAAAACCCAACTGAGCGAGAAGGTATTCCGCTTCGGCGTCAATGAAGACGCCATGGCAACGGAGAAACTCGCCGAAGGCATCCGCAACTTCATCGCGGACCAGCGCAAGCTGGAAGCGCTGATCACCGGCGGCGGAGACGCAGCATGATCGGCGCTCTTCGGGACCTGTTCTGCCAACCGGAGGGCGACGACCAGCACAGCGCGGAAGAAACCCGGCGCCTGGCGGCGGCGGCGCTGCTGGTGGAGGTCGCACGCGCGGACTTCACCCAGGACGCGGCGGAAGAGCAGACGATGGCCTCTCTGCTGACGAATACGCTGAACCTGGATCCCCGGGACGTGGATGCGCTGATGTCGGACGCCGACAGCGCGGTGGATCAGGCGACGTCACTGTACGATTTCACCCGCCTGGTGAACGACCACTATGACGCGGACGGCAAACGCGCCCTTGTCCAGAGCATGTGGCAGGTCGCCTACGCGGATGCCTCCCTCGACAAGTACGAAGAGCATCTTATTCGCCGGGTGGCGGAACTGATTTACCTGCCCCACGAAGACTTCATCCGCACGAAACACGCGGCACGCTCCGCGGCGGAGCAACATACGGGGTAGACCGGTTAAGCGATGAACGCCGCGTCAGCAGCTTTCGAGGGAAGCCACGAGGTCCTTGAAGCGGGCGCGATTCTCCTCGGACACATCCATAAGAACCCGGTGCGCCTCCAGCACCCGCTGGCGCACGTGCTCCTCCGTTCCGGGGACCATGGGCAGCACCTCATCGCAACCCAGACCGGAACAGGTGTTCTCGTGAATTTCGAAGAGACGGTCCAGGCCCATGCTGGACAGGAGCCTGTTGATGCCCGCATCGCAGCAGAATATCGCGGGGCGAAAACCGAAGCGCTCGTCCACCGCCAGGGCCAGCTTGGCCAACTGTCCCAGGGTCGTACTATCGATCCCCTCGGCATCGCACAGGTCGACCCAGACACTGCAGAACGCGGGGTCATCCAGCATGCTTTCGACGTAGTCCTCGATGGTCACGCACAGATTCAGGCGCACGTCCCCCACCAGCCGCAGCACGTAGGCACCATCCTGGCGGGCCGCAAGCACCTGGCCTTCACTCATCGCTGGCTCGCTTGCTCACGAACAGTGCCGCGATGTCGTCGGGAGCGGTATCAACGCTATCGAGGCCCAGCTGAGCGACCAGTTCCTGGGGCGAATCGGCGCTGCGAGCAAACACATCCAGAAAGAATGATTCCTTTTCGACCAGATTCGCTGGCGGCAGGATTTCGAGGATCCCATCGGAGAAAACGGCGAGCATGAACGCCGGCGGCAGGTCGCGGGTATTTTCCGTGTAGTGGGCGTCCTTGAGCATGCCCACGGCATTGCCCTCGCCCTCGAGATACTCCGCTCCCGCGTCCGAGACCAGCACCGGCAGCGGCAGATGGCCTGCCACGCTGTAGCGCAGCGTGTTCGACCGCTGATCGATCACACCGACCACCATCGTCGCGTACTTGCCCACGTCCAACTCGAGGAGTTCCCGGTTCGCGAGCTCCAGCATACCCAGGGGCAACAGGATCGTATGGTCGTTGCGCCGTAGATAATCGGAGCGTTTGCGAGCGAAGAGGTTTTTCAATAGCACCGTGGCAAAGGCGGAGGAACTGCCGTGGCCCGAGACGTCCGCCATGAAGAACACCACGTAGTGGTCATCTACGGTGAAGTAGTCGGTGAAGTCGCCGCTGAGATACAGGGAAGGGATAATCGTGTGACTGAACATGTAGTCCCCCGTCACCATGGGGGACGCAGGCAGCATGCGCATCTGCACCTGCCGTCCGGCCTGCTGGTCCTTCTCCAGCACCCGGATCGTGTTTTTCAGCTCGCGATTCGTGCCCTCCAGGGCCTTGCGCGAGCGCCGCAGTTCCCGCCCCATGGAGCGGAGGCGAACACAGCGCTCCATGGAGGCAAAGAGAGCCTCCTCGTCCTCCACCGGAGTCGCGAAGAAATCATTGGCTCCAAGGCGCAGGGCCCGCATCATGCTCGCGGACCGGGATTCATTGCTGAACATCATCACGGGCACCTGCACGTCGAGTTCGCGCAGGTTGGCGCCGTCGGCGGCCCAGGCCTCAGGGGTGGCATGGACTTCACACAGCACCACGTCCCAGTCGCTGCCGGCACCGAGTCCGGCGCTGGCGCTGTCGAGGGAGCGCACGAGGGAGGTAGTGAAGCCGGCGGACGCGGCGAGACCCGCGAGTTCTCCGCCCCTATCCGGATCGTCATCAATGACCAGCACTTTTCCGCTATAGGCCATCTGCAATGCATCCGTTTGAAGTAGGCGAACCCTACGCCCGCGCCGGGCGCCAGGCAACTCACGCACTACCGAATGAGTAAGATTTCACAGTTTTGAGTCCGGGACCCCGAATCGGCCCGCAAAGTGACTCAGAACTCTTCGTCCCACTCGTCTTCGAAATCAGAGAACTCATCCACGACTTCACCGTCATTGACGAACACCTTGCGCTGCTGAAGGTAGGCATCACGCACGAAAATGTAGCGATCTCCCGATATAAGCTGATCGGATTCAAGCAGGCGCGCCCGCCCATGAATCAGCTCAACACCCCAGAGGGTATTGCGCACGCTGCGATCATCGACATGGGGGGGTATCGACAGGGCGAAGGTATCCATGAGCGTCCCTGCCCCGCTGCGCACCGTGCGGGGCCCGAAAACGGGCAGCATCAGGTATGGACCTTCAGGTACACCCCAGATCGCGAGGGTCTGACCGAAGTCCGAGCGATAGGGCCGGATGCCCATGGGGGTCGCCACGTCAAAGATCCCGCCAATGCCCAGCGTGGTATTCACAAGGAAACGGCCGCCGCTCTGGGCCGCCCCGGCAAAACGAAACTGCAGCAGCGCATTCAGCGTGGTGGTCACATCGTAGAGGTTGGCGAAAAAATTGCTGACACCGCGCTGGGCGGGCGCGGGCATGACGTAGTCGTAGCCCTGGGCCAGGGGGCGCAGAGCGAAGCGGTCCAGGGTGTCGTTGAAGGCAAAGATCGGCCGGTTGATGGCCTCCAGCGGATCCTGCTCCGACGAAGCCATGGCGCTCGTCCCCAGCACCATCCCCAGGAACAGCAGCGCAACCCCGGGCGCGAAAAGGGAAGTCCGACGCCGAATAGGCCTACGATGTACGGGGTTTTTCACTCTGCAACTGTATCCATCACCGGGTTCATATGTATCGGCGGAGTTTAGCGTGTTCGGGGCAATGCTGCTCCCACGCACTGGTAGCTATGGGCACCACGGAAAAAATTCAAGGCTCCCGGACGTTTTCCGCCATCTCGTGTAATAAGACGCGCCATTGCGCGATTTAATTCCATCACGCAGCGTCTTTTGCGAGGGCGGTATACCAGATTGCCGGTGCTCTGTGCCGCCTCCACCGGGCGAAACGACGGGCCGGTGCGACGAAACATGAACCCGGATTGCTCACATGCTCTCCACGGAACGACCGCCACTTTCGTCAAACCATTTCTGCACCTTCTCCCATTGGGCATCCAATCGTTTGGCTGAGACGGCCTGGGAAGTCCCCAGCTGTTGCGCGAAGAGGGAGACGCGAAATTCCTGCAACATGAAACGATAGCGCTGCAGACTGGAGGACACTTCGGGGTGAAAATCCCCACGCTTCGCTATCTCGTGCCAGCGCGCCTCGAACGCCTGCACCTGGGACTGCTGTTGTTGATCGCGGGGGTAGTTTGCAGCGAGCCGCTCCGCACGCACCGCCATGGCCTTCCCGAAGCGGGGATAGTGCGCAAGCCAATCCCAGGGGTTGTGTAACAGGGCGCCGGCCCCCAGCAGTTCCCTTCGCCAGGCGGTCAGATCCTGCCCCGCGGCCGCAAAACGATCGCCATGTTTGGCGACCAGGCGCACGCTCTCGGCCATCGCGCGCAGCGCTGCGGACAGCTGACGCTCCGCATCGTTGGCGACGCTCACGGCTTCCTTTGCTACCCGACGTCGCGCGTGCTCAAAGTCCTTGCGGTCCCGACAGTCCGGCGCACCTCCCGCGGCGAGGGCCACCGCGGGCAGCAGGTCGTCGAGCAACGCATCCCGGGACAGGCCAAGGCTGACAAACACCAGTGCCAGTTCGTTGCTCTTCAGCAGGCGCCGTCGGAGCTCGCGAAACAGGGACTTCTCCCCCAGCATCAGCAGGCGGGCGAGGCCCGCGCGGTGCGCGCTGTGCGCCTGGGCCGGGTAATCGAACAATTCCACGTCCACGCTCGTAGCGCGGTCCGCGAGCGCCGGGAACGCCTGAATCTGCACCCCGGCCTGACGGAAGCGGTAATCCCGGGGAATCGTTTCTGCGGGCCAGTCCATGAGACCCGTGCGTGCCGGGCTGTCCTTGGCCGGATTGATTTCATCGCGGGTCTGGTCGCGGAACTCGTCCACCAGCGCGTCCACATCCCTGCCCTGTGCGAGTAAACGGCCCCGCGCATCAACGACGCGCAAATTCATGCGGTAGTAGTCATCCACCACCAACGTGCTCCACAGCGATGGCTCTATGCGCGGCCCTCCCAACTGCTGCAGTGCCCTGCCGAGGGACTCCCCCAGGGGCCGATCGTCGGGGGTCAGCGCGGCCAGCGCCCGGTCCACCCAGTCCGGTACGGGAACCAGCTGCTTGCGCTGGGCCTTGGGCAGGGCCTTGACCAGCGCAATGGCTTTTTCGCGCAGCAACCCGGGCACGAGCCACTCCAGGCGCCCCCGCGGCAGGCGGTTCAGCAGCGCCACGGGGACCGTGACAGAGACACCATCGGCCTCCTTGCCCGGTTCGAACTGGTAGCTCAGGCGATAGTCCTGCCCGTCCCAGTGCAGACGGTCGGGAAACTGATCCTGCAGGTCTTCGGGGTCCCGCAGCAGAAAATGCTCCCGCTCCAGCGTGAGCGCTTCGCTGCGGGCCCCGTCTTCCTTCAACCAGTGTTCCAGCCCGGCCCCGTTGACGATATCGTCGGGCAGGCGCTCGTCGTAGCGGGCGAACAGTTGCTCGTCATCGACCAGGAGATCGCGGCGGCGAATACGGGACTCGAGGTCTTCGACCTCCCGTTTGCGCCGCAGATTCGCCTTGAGGAATGGCGGCGGCTTCTTCCAGCGCCCCGCCACGAGACCCTCGCGGATGAGGAGTTCCCGGCTGGCGGCGGGGTCGATCTTGCCGTAGGCCACGCGCACCCGATCCTGCACCGTCAATCCAAACAGCACCGTGCGACGCCAGGCCTCGGCGCTGGCCCGCTCGGGGTTCCAGCGCGGCTCGTAGTACTGATGCTTCAGCATCGCCGGGTTCACATCCAGCACCCAGGCGGGCTCGATGGAGTCACTTCGGTGGTTTGCGGTACACGGAGGACCCCGGAAACAACTGCAGGCGACGGTTCCGTGCGCCGAGATATTCGCGGCGCTCGTCCTGCTGGGCGATGTTCCCCAACAGGCCCGCCAGCAGGGCGCGGTGCACGCCGGCATAGTCCAGCTCGGGCGCCAGCTCCGCGCGGGGCTTCAGTCCCTGGCTGCGGCAGGCGATGAGGAGCTGACGGTGCAGATCCCGCCACTCGCGCATGCGCAGATAGGACAGGAACTCCCGGCGACACAGCTTGCGCAGCTGGTTCTCACTCAGCGCCTGGCGCTGCTCCTCGTAATAGCGCCATAGATTGATCAGTCCGCTGAAGTCTGACCGCGGATCCCGAAAACGCGCGTGGGCCTGATCCGCCTGACTCTGGCGGTCCGCCGGTCGCTCCCGGGGGTCCTGGATAGCCAGGGCGCTGGCAATCACCAGCAGCTCCGCAGTGACTCCGCGGGCCTCCGCCGCCAGCAACATCCGCGACAGCGTCGGGTCGATGGGCAGGCTTGCCATGCGCCGCCCGAGGCGCGTGAGGCGGTGCTTGCCGTTGACCGCACCGAGCTCCTCCAGCAGACGATAGCCATCGCGGACCAGGCGAGGGTCCGGTGGATCGATAAAGGGGAACTGCTCCACCCGCCCGAGGCCCAGGTGCAGCATGCGCAGCACCACCGCAGCCAGGTTGCTGCGCTGAATTTCCGGGTCCGTAAAGGCGGGGCGCCCCCCATAGTCTTCCTCGCTGTACAGGCGCAGGCACACCCCGGGGCCCACACGCCCACAGCGTCCCCGGCGCTGGTCCGCACTCGCCTGGGAAATAGCCTCAATGGGCAGGCGCTGCACCCGCGTACGATAGGAGTAGCGGCTAATGCGGGCCTCGCCGGGATCGATCACGTAGCGGATACCCGGCACCGTCACGGAGGTCTCTGCGACGTTCGTCGACAGCACCACACGCAGCCCCCGGGCCCGGGCGCGACCGAACACCCGGTCCTGCTCACCGCGGCTGAGGCGAGCGTACAGCGGCAGCACATCCAGCCCCTCCCTCCCCCGCAGGGCCCGGGCCAGGAGACGGATGTCGCGCTCCCCCGAGAGGAAAACGAGCATGTCTCCCGCGGCCCCGTAGTGACCGCCCTGAACCGCCTCAACTTCCCGCGCCACCGCACTCACCAGATCGGTGGCGGACTCCCGGGGCAGGTAGTGCGTTTCTATGGGATAGCCGCGGCCGGAGACTTCGATCACCGGCGCATCGTTGAAGTAGCGTGAGAAGCGTTCCACGTCGATCGTGGCACTGGTGATGATGATCTTGAGGTCGGGTCGGCGCGGCAACAGCTGTTTGAGGTACCCGAGGATGAAATCGATATTCAGACTGCGCTCATGGGCCTCATCGATGATGAGCGTATCGTAGCGCCGCAGATCGCGATCGTGCTGGAGCTCCGCCAGAAGAATCCCGTCGGTCATCAGTTTGACCGCCGTGCCGTCACCCACCTGCTCCTGGAATCGCACCTGATAGCCCACCAGGGCGCCCGTCGCCTGACCCAGCTCCTCGGCAATGCGCTGGGCGACGGTGCGCGCCGCGAGACGGCGCGGCTGCGTGTGCCCGATGCGCGCTTCCTGGCCCCGACCCAGCTCGAGGCAAATCTTCGGCAGCTGCGTGGTCTTGCCCGAGCCGGTCTCGCCAGCCACCACAACCACCTGGTGCGCCGCGATCGCGCGGGCGATGTCTTCCCGGCGCTCACTGACGGGCAGCTCCGGCGGATAGTTGATGGCGGGCAACGGTCGGGTCATGGCAACATCGTGGTACGGAATACGGCGTCGCAGGTCAAGGCGGTGTCGCCCACGGAATCAGAGCCGGCCTGCGCTGGCGAGGCAAGAAAGTGATGGAAGCAACGCGATACACCTACGATGAACTTACGGAAGGACAGAGCGTGGACGTAGCCCATCGCCTCTGCGGCGAGGACATCGATGCGTTCGCGCGAGCCAGCGGAGACCACAACCCCCTGCACATCGACGCGGAGTATGCGCGTTCCCAGGGCTTCAGCGATCGCATCGCCCACGGCATGCTCCTCGGAAGCTGGATTTCGGCGGCCCTTGCCCAGCACCTGCCGGGAGCGGGTACCGTCTACCTGCGCCAGAGCCTGGAGTTTCGTCAGGCGGCCGTGCCCGGTGATGAGCTTCTGGTACGCCTGACCGTGGCCGAAAAGAAGCGCCGGGGACGGGTAGTGCTGGACTGTCGCGTGGTGCACGAAGATGGCCGGGACCTCCTGCGAGGCACGGCGGAAGTCATCGCGCCGGGCATCGACTGAATTCAGGCGGTCGCACTGCCCCCGGCGGCCTCGGGCTCCGGCGCGAACTGTTTGGGATCCAGAAACGAAAGCTGCAGCAGCACGCTCGCGTCACCGCGCGCCGACTCCACTCCGAGGGCCATTACGCTGGGCACACCGTTGTCCACCACCACCGCAGTCAGGCCGAAGAGCATGGAATCGGGGTTTTCCTCATTGCGAAAGGTACGCAGGGAACCGGGGTCCTGCAGCGCCTCGACCGCATTGCGCAGCAGCAGAGAAAGGCTTGTGCGGAAACCGCGGAAGTTCAGGCGCCCGGGATACAGGGTGTGATTCAGGGACAGATCCACACGCACCGTCGATTTGTCCTCGAGCTCCAGCTGCGTCAATGCGATGGTCTGCCCCTCGGTGAGCGCCCGGAAGATCTTCTTCGCATCCGTGCGCGTCGCCTCCAGGATGGCCCGGTTGAGCAGATTGACCGAAACGGTCAGGAATTTGTCCGCAGACAGGCTGGAACTCTTAGTACCCTGCATGGTGCCCTCGGTTATGCCGGTAAAACTGCGCGGAGTCTAACGACTGGCCGCCCCTGTGACCAGCGCCGAGCGCGTTTTTGCCTCCCCCCTGGCCCCGCCGGCCTTTGCTATGCTCCGCCCCCAAAACCCAGCTGGAGAGTGAGAATGGATCGCGGGATTCCCCGGGAAAAATCCGCAAAGAACCCGTTTTGCGCCGTTGCCGGCGTCGCCGACTGATGCGTTCTCGCGGCACCCTGGGGCCCGTCGAGGCCGCGGTTGTGGAGTGGAGCGATCGGGGCGAACCGCGCTCGCCCGCCTACCAGGACGGTTACTTTTCCAGCGATGGTGGCCTTGCAGAAAGCACCCATGTGTTTCTCGAAGGCAATCAACTTCCCGCCCGCTTTGCCCGTGCGCGACGGGGCGTCTTCACGGTCGGCGAAACCGGCTTCGGCACGGGTCTGAACTTTCTGCTCACGGTGCGTGCATTCCTGGCGACGGCGCCGGCGACGCAGCGACTCCATTACTGGAGCGTCGATCGCCACCCCCTCCGTCGCGACGACCTCCAGCGCGCCCTGGCGCTCTGGCCCGAACTGGCCAGGGAAGCCGGGGAGCTTTGTCGCCACTATCCCCCGCTGCTGCCCGGCGTGCACCGGCGCCTGCTGTTCGATGGACGCGTCACCCTGGATCTGGTCTGGGCCGATGGGCGCGCAGCAGTGGAAGACCTCGCTGCGCTCGCGGCGCCGACCGTGGACGCCTGGCACCTCGATGGCTTCGCACCGCGACACAACCCGGATCTCTGGCAGAGCGGCCTGTTCCGGGCGCTGGCGAGCGCCAGCCGCGACGGCGCGACCGTGGCCACCTACAGCGTTGCCAGCGTCGTGCGCCGAGGCCTTGAGGACGCCGGTTTTTCCATCGCCAAGCGGCCGGGCTTCGGACGCAAGCGGGAGTGCCTTGCCGCGCAGCTTGAGCGCCGTCCGGCGCCCACGCACCGCGAAACTCCCTGGGACCTCAGCGCCGCGGGCGCGAGCCCCCCGGAGCGCGCCCTCATACTGGGCGCCGGTCTCGCTGGCGCCCACGCCGCCGCCGCCCTGGCCCGGCGCGGTGTCCAGGTCGATGTCTTCGATGCGGGCCCCACCGCTGGGCGGGCTTCCGGAAATCCCCAGGGCGTGCTGTTCACCCGCCTGTCACCACAGCGCTCCCCACTGGCGGACTTCTCCCTCACGGCAGCGCTCTACGCCGCAAACCTTTATGGACAGATGTTCGACACGGGGCTTCTGGAGAGCGGGCGCGACGGCGATCTCAACGGCTGCGTGCAATTGGGTGACCAGGCAACGCGCGTGCCCCCGGAGCAGCTGGCAGAACTGCGGGAGATCGCGCGGCCACTGTCGGAATCGGAAGCCGCCCAGCGCCTGGGTACGCCGGTGCACGGACCGGCCCTCTGGCTGGAGAACTCCGGCTGGCTCAACCCCGGGGCCGTCTGTGCGGCGCTCCTGGGAGACCCCCTGATCCGGACCCATGAACACTGCGGAGTGCTCACTCCCCAGCGCTCAGACGACGGCGAAAGCTGGACCCTGGTCGATGAACGGGGCGCGACCGTCGCCCAGGCGACCGTGCTCATCCTGGCGACGGGCGCAGGAACCCCGGGAACCCCCGCAACGGATCACCTGCCCCTGCGCACGGTGCGGGGGCAGACTACCCAGCTTCCAGCCATCGCAGCGCTGACGCTGCGCTGCAGTTGCTGCCACTCCGGCTACATTGCCCCGGCCATGGACGGCGCCCACTGTATCGGCGCCACCTTCGATCCGAAGGACGATCGCTGTGATCTTCGCGCCGAGGACAACCGGGAGAACCTCGACGCCCTGGCCCAGGCGCTTCCCGCCTGGGCGGACCACCTTCGCGCCACGGACTCCACAACGCTGACCGGACGCGCGGAACTTCGCTGCGTATCGCCGGATTACCTTCCCCTGGCAGGCCCCCTGCCCCGGGTCGACGCGATGGAAGAACGATTTGCGGCGCTGGGACACGATGCACGGCAGATCATTCCCGAGACCGGTGCCTTCGAAAAAGGGCTGTATCTGAGCACGGCGCACGGCTCCCGGGGCTTGAGCTATGCGGCCCTGGCAGCAGAACTCATCGCCAGCGACCTCTTCGGCGAGCCGCGCCCCCTGGCCCGCGATATCCAGCGCGCCCTGGCCCCCGCCCGCTCCCTGATCCGCGCTATGATTCGTCGTGAGTCCCGTTGAGTCGAAGCATGCCGTCCACGAATCGCCCCATCGTTTGCCTGCTCCTTGTCCTGGCAACGCTGTGCCCGTTGGCAGGGGCCGCCCAGCCCCTTCGTCCGTCCGTCACACAGCCACAGGTCTATGATTTCGAGGTTCGGCATCGCCTGGCAGCACAGCGCAGCCATTTCACCCAGGGCCTGCAGATCGTCGACGACACGCTCTATGTCGGTACGGGCCAGTACGGGGAATCGCGGTTGCTCGAATACCGTTTTCCCCAGATGGAACTCCTGCGAGAAGTCCCGCTGGACGACGCTTTCTTCGGTGAGGGCGTCACGCGTTTCGGCGACCGCCTCTTCCAACTCACCTGGCGGGCCGGCCGCCTGTTCGTGTACGACGCGCAATCGCTCGAACTGCAGGTCTCCCACCCCATCCCCACGGAGGGCTGGGGAATAACGCATGACGGACACCAGCTGATCTACAGTGACGGCAGTCATCGTCTCTACCGGCTCGACCCGCATAGCCTGGAGCGCAACCTGAATGAACTGGAGTTTATCGAGGGTGAAATCTGGGCCAATGTCTTCATGGCCAATCAGCTCGTGCGCATCGACCCGGGCAGCGGTGCCGTTACGGGCATCGTGGATCTCCGTGGACTACTGCCGGCGGCGGAGCGCCGCAACGATACGGACGTGCTCAATGGCATCGCCTGGGACGCGCAGCATCAGGCTCTGTGGGTCACGGGCAAGCGCTGGCCCTGGCTGTACCAGATTGAGCTGCGGGAACGGGTGACACCGGCGGGGAAAACGCCACGGAAGTGAGCAGCGCGGTGCCAAAGGACCGCACAAAGCCGTGGGGAAGTCCGACAGAAATCGGTAGAATGGCTCTTTTTTGCCGGTAACCCCCATGAACAGCCCCGCGAACCTGCCCGAAGCCCACGAATCCTTCATCCCCCTTCGTGAGGCATCCATTGACGCCCTAAAACTGCGGGTGCAGCAATTCGAGCACCGGGGAACCGGTGCCATGCACTACCACCTCGCGTCGGACAATCCGGAAAACGTGTTCCTGGTCGCCCTTCGCACCGTGCCCGAGGACTCCTCCGGCGTCGCCCACATCCTGGAGCACACCGCCCTGTGTGGCAGCCAGCACTATCCCGTGCGGGACCCGTTTTTCATGATGCTCCGGCGTTCGCTGAATACCTTCATGAACGCCTTCACGAGTTCGGACTGGACCGCCTATCCCTTTGCCAGCCAGAACCCCAAGGACTTCCGCAATCTGCTGGACGTCTATCTCGACGCCGTCTTCTTTTCTCGCCTCGATCCCCTGGATTTTGCCCAGGAAGGTCATCGTGTGGAGTTTGCGGACCCGAACGACAAGAACAGCGAGCTGGTTTTTAAAGGCGTCGTGTTCAATGAAATGAAGGGAGCCATGAGCTCCGTCAGCTCTACGCTCTGGCAGACCCTCTGCCACCATCTATTCCCAACCAGCACCTATCACTGGAACTCCGGCGGTGATCCCGAGGCGATCCCCGATCTCAGCTACGATCAGTTGCGGGCGTTTTACGAAAGCCACTATCACCCCAGCAATGCGACGTTCCTGACCTT
>CAXBBA010000011.1:0-13473 GCA_963973805.1 uncultured Halieaceae bacterium
GCGCGACGGACAGTGGATGGGGGAGCGCGCGGAGCGGAATCGCCGCGACAGTCCCATCAGCATCTACGAGGTGCACCTGGGTTCCTGGCGGCGACGCTCCGCGGAAGACGGTCGCATGCTGTCCTATCGCGAGGCCGCGGAGGAGCTCGTTGCCTACGTCGCAGACCTGGGCTTTACGCACATCGAGTTTCTGCCCCTGCATGAACACCCCTTCGACGGTTCCTGGGGCTACCAGCCCGTGGGGCTGTTTGCGCCGACGATTCGCCATGGACTCCCCCACGAGTTTCGCGATCTTGTGGACGCAGCGCATCGTCAGGGTCTGGGGGTGCTGATGGACTGGGTGCCGGCGCATTTCCCCTCGGACGAGCACGGTCTCGCGCGCTTTGATGGCACCGCATTGTACGAGCACGAAGATCCCCGCCAGGGTTTCCACAATGACTGGAATACGCTGATTTATAACTATGGGCGTCGCGAAGTGTGCGGGTTCCTTGTCTCCAACGCCCTCTACTGGCTCGAGGAATACCATGTGGATGGGCTGCGCGTGGATGCGGTCGCGTCCATGTTGTACCTCGACTACTCCCGGAAACCGGGGGAGTGGATACCCAATCGTCACGGTGGTCGCGAGAACCTCGAGGCGATCGATTTCCTCCAGCGCATGAACAGCCTGGTCTATGACCAGTGCGACGGCGTGATGACCGTGGCGGAAGAAAGCACTTCCTACGAAGGTGTTTCCCGGCCCGTTGCGAACGGCGGTCTCGGTTTTGGCTACAAGTGGAATATGGGCTGGATGAACGACACCCTGTTCTACATGGGCATGGATCCGGTGCACCGCAAGTACCATCACGACAAGCTGACCTTCGGTCTGCTCTACGCCTTTGCCGAGAACTTCATCCTGCCCATCAGCCACGATGAGGTGGTCCACGGCAAGGGTTCCATGTACGAGCGCATGCCCGGTAGCGACTGGGAGAAGCGGGCAAATGTCCGCGCCTACTATGGGTTCATGTGGGGCCATCCGGGCAAGAAGCTGCTCTTCATGGGCTGTGAATTCGCCCAGCCCGGCGAGTGGTCCCAGGCGGGCGAGCTGGACTGGTCGGCGGCGATGGACCCCCGCCATGGTGGCATCACCCATCTGCTGCGGGACCTGAATCAGGCTTACCGCCGTTTCGGCGCTCTGCACCGGAAGGATTGCGAGGCCGACGGATTCCGCTGGATCAACGCCGACGACTCGGACCATTCCGTGGTGAGCTGGTTGCGCCTTGGTGCAGAGGGGGACCCCCCGGTGATGGTGGTCTGCAACTTCACACCCGTGGAACGCCCCCACTGGCGCCTGGGGCTACCCCACGAGGGGGTGTGGCGAGAGGTGCTGAACACCGATGCGGAAATCTATGGAGGCGGTGGCCGCGGAAATCAGGGCGAGATTCACGCGCTCCCCGTGCCTGCGGACGATCTGCCCTTCAGCGCGACGCTGGTGCTGCCGCCCCTCGCGACGCTGTTCTTCGTCTTCGAAGGCGCCTGACCCCGCCAGGCCCCGCGCCGTGGACGGCCGGAGCCTCAGGCGTACAGGTGTTCGACGTAGGCCCTGGCCGAGTGTTTCCAGCGGAAGCGGGCAGCACTCGCCTTGTCACAGATCGTCTGGTACTTGCGCGTGTGGCGACGGATGCGCGTGAGCGCCTGGTCGAAGCGCTGCACCATGGCCATGGCGAGGTCGTCGGGACTGTCCCCGTCGAAAACAAAGCCATTGACCTCATCGAGCACGGTGTCGGCCAGTCCCCCCGTGTGGTTGACCAGGCAGGGCTGGCCGGCGCGCATGGCCAGCATCTGGGCGATACCGCAGGGCTCGAACAGGCTGGGCATCAGGAACAGCTTGCCCATGGCGTACAGCTGTTCCGATAGCGTGTCCGAGTAGCCGCGCAGGAAAAGGAGTTTCGGATTCGCGGCCATGGCGCGGGTAAGCAGACCTTCGATGTCGCTCTGACCATTGCCCAGGACCAGCAGCTCCTCTTCAGCCTGCATGAGGTCCAGCATATGTTCCAGTGCCGTCCGCCCGTCCGCCATGGTGTGGGCGAGCAGGCCCAGCTTCTGATCCGTCAGGCGCCCGATGCAGGTGACCACATGGCGTGGCTCCGTTGTGGTTTCACGCTCCCTAAGACGCTCCAGCGCGATAGCGTGGGCGCTGCGCACTGTCCCTTCATCCGCCATCCAGCACAGCAGCGTATTCCGCGCATCTTCCAGGAATTCTTCCCAGGACGGGGCTGCGGGCAGATTCTTGGGGTAGGCACAGCCGTTGAGAATACCGTGCAGGCGTCCTTCGCTTTTCAGGCGTCGCAGGTCTTCGCCCAACCCTTCGCCGCGCTGTTGTTGCGGGTCACAGATTTCCTCCACGTAGGTCTTCGATACCGTATTGACCTGATCGCTGAAGTTCAGCGCAGCGCGCAGGGGGTTGTAGCAGTTCGGGTATCGCGGGTCCGTGAACAGGGGGTTGATGGGCAGGTCGGGGAACCACTCGTACAGGCTCGCCGGGTTGCCGTCGAGGGGGCGTGTGCCCTGAAGCGCGAGGTTGTGGATGGTGGTGACGATACGCAGGGAGGCGGTGGCGGCGTAGCGCGGGTGCTGGCGCAGCAGCGTTGCCACGGTGCCCACATGCCAGTCGTGGAGGTGGATCACGTCCACGTCACCAAAAGCACCGTCAAGCACTCCGTCGGCGACGGCGGCACTGAACAGGGCGAACTTCTCGCTGTCCCGGGCAAAGGGCTGGCCATCGTTGTCGTCGCAGTAGATCACGCCCTCGCCGCAGGCGGAGAACGCGGGATGTTCAAGAAAGAGGGTGCGTACGCGCTTGCTGCCCCGGGTTTTCTCCAGGCGAAAGACCTCGACGGTCTCGCGCCGGCCGCGGAATCGCGTTGCCACGGAAGTCATTTCGACGCTGGCGTTGCTGCGATGGAAGTAGCCGTAGGCGGGCATGACCACGGTGACCTCGTGGCCGAGCTCCGCCACAGCCCGGGGCAGGTCCCGCAGCACGTCGCCCATGCCCCCGACCTTGCCACCGGCGAGAGCGCCGTTCTCGGCGCCTGGCATCAGAATATGCATGGCGGTCAGGTGATCACATCCGGTTCGTGGCGGCCCGTGCGGGCCTCGATGCCGGTCAGTTCCTGGGCCGCGGCCAGCAGGGGCGCCAGGGCGCGCTGCGTATCCAGTTCCAGGCGGGAGGGATCGCGCTCGTAGTGTTCGCAGTACAGGCGCAGCGTGGCGCCGGAGGTGCCGGTGCCCGAGAGGCGGAATACCAGGCGACCACGCCCTTCAAATTCTATGCGCAGTCCCTGCTGTTCGCTGATGGCGCCGTCCACGGGGTCCTCGTAGCGGTACTCGTCGGCTGCGGCAATGGTGCAGTCACCGACGCGCTGCCCCGGCAGCGTAGCCAGGCGCTGCCTGAGGTCCTCAAAGAGCTCCTCGGCGACGGTGCTGTCGAGGCCCTCATAGTCATGGCGCGTAAAATAGTCACGACCGAATTGGCTCCAGTGTTCCCGAAGGATGGCCGCTACGGGCTGGCGCCGTGCCGCGACAATGTTCAGCCAGAACAGCACGGCCCACAGTCCGTCCTTCTCGCGGATGTGGCTCGAGCCCGTGCCGAAGCTCTCTTCGCCGCAGAGCGTAATGCGGCCGTCATCCATGAGGTTGCCGAAGAACTTCCAGCCCGTGGGGGTTTCGTAGCAGTCGACGCCCAGGGCGGCGGCGACGCGGTCGACGGCGCGCCCCGTGGGCATGGAGCGAGCGACGCCATCGATGTGCTGGTAACCCGGCACATGGTGCGCATTCGCAAGGAGCACCGCCAGGGAATCGCAGGGATTGACGAAGATGCCTCGTCCCAGAATGAGATTGCGATCGCCGTCTCCGTCCGACGCAGCGCCCATGGCGGGCGGCTCGTCACTGTTCATCAGCGCGACCAGCTCGGCGGCATGCACCAGATTGGGGTCCGGGTGAGCGCCACCGAAATCCTCGAGCGGTTCACCGCGCAGCACCGTGCCCTGGGGGGCGTTCAATCGCCCCTCGAAGATCTCCCGGGCGTAGGGGCCGGTAATGGCATTCATGGCGTCAAAGCGCAGGCGAAAGCGACCGGACAGCATCGCGCGGATCGCGTCGAAGTCGAAGAGGGTCTCCATGAGGTCGGCGTAGTCCGCCACGGGGTCGATCACCTCGATCGCCATTTCGCCGAGGACCTGGTGTCCGGGGCGATCGATGTCGAGCTCCGGTGTTGGCAAGGTGAGGAAGTGGTCCAGGTTCCTGCTGGCCTCAAATATCGCCGAGGTCACCGCTTCCGGTGCCGGGCCGCCGTTGGCGATGTTGTACTTCAGGCCGAAATCGCCGTCGGGTCCGCCGGGGTTGTGGCTGGCGGACAGAATGATGCCCCCGGCGCAGCCATGCTTGCGGATGACGCAGGAGGCCGCCGGCGTGGACATCAGTCCACCGCGCCCCACCAGTACGCGCCCCACACCATTTGCCGCCAGCACCGGCAGAATGCGTTGAATGGCTTCGCGGTTGTAAAAGCGTCCGTCACCGCCCAGTACGAGGGTGCGGTCCCGCAGGGAGTCCGTGGCATTGATGATGGCCTGGACAAAATTCTCGATGTAGCGGGCCTGCTGAAAAACGGGTACGCGTTTGCGCAGACCCGAGGTCCCGGGTTTCTGGTCCGGAAAAGGAGCGCTGTCGACGTGCATGGCTTTATATTCGATCTGATTCACGATTGTTTTGCTTCACACAAGTTGTCCCGGCGAGCCGCGAGGGGTCCCCCGGGTGAAAAATTACCGCCCCTTGGTTTGCTACCGGGACCCATCGGCCTGACCGAGCATGCCCCGGGTGACGAGGACAATACCATTGGCGGTGACCCGAAATCCGTTGGCGAGGTCCTCCTCCGTATCCATGCCGATGCGCATGCCTTCAGGAATGACAACACTACGGTCGATGATAGCGTTTTGGATTTGGGCGTGTCTGCCAATTTCCACGTCGGGAAGTACGACGGAGTTGGCAACTTTGGAAAAGGATCGGGCGCGTACCTCCGAAAACAGGATGGACCTGCGAACTTCCGATCCGGAGATGATGCAGCCGCCGGACACCATGGGATCCATTGCCGCGCCGCGTCGCTCGTCGTCGTCAAAGACAAACTTCGCCGGGGGAAGCTGCTCCTGATAGGTCCACAGAGGCCAGTCGCTGTCGTACAGGTTCAGCGCGGGGGTGGTGCCCACGAGTTCCATGTTGGCGGTCCAGAAGCTGTCGAGGGTGCCCACGTCCCGCCAATAGGCCATTTCTCCGCTGGCGGCGTCGCGGAAGGGGTAGGCCCGCACGTTGCAGTGCTTGATCATGGCGGGGATCAGGTCCTTGCCAAAGTCATGCGTGGATCCGACCATGCCCGCATCGGAGGTGAGTTGATCGTAGAGAAATTCCGTGCTGAAGACATAATTGCCCATCGAGGCGAGGGCATAGCCGGGTTTACCCGGTATTTCCGCCGGCACGGCGGGTTTTTCCTCGAAGCCGATGATGCGCCCGTCGCCATCGACCTGCATAACACCGAAGCTGCCCGCGGCTTCTTCGACGGGGACCTCCAGGCAGCACACGGTCATGTCGGCGCCGCTCTCCCTGTGGTGTACCAGCAGGGGGCCAAAATCCATCTTGTAGACATGATCACCGGCCAGGATCAGTACCAGCCCCGGGCGCTCCGCGCGAATGATGTCCAGGTTCTGGTAGACCGCGTCCGCCGTCCCCTGATACCAGTCATCGGACTGGCGCTGGGAGGCGGGCAGGACTTCGACGTATTCCCCCAGTTCGCGGCGGAAATGACTCCAGCCCCGCATCAGATGGCGGATCAAGGAGTGCGCCTTGTACTGGGTCAGAACGCCGATTTTCCGGATTCCGGAGTTGACGCAATTGGACATGGGGAAGTCGATGATGCGGTACTTGCCTCCAAAGTACAGGGCAGGCTTGGCGCGCCAGTTGGTGAGCTCGTAGAGCCGCGAGCCCCGGCCCCCCGCAAGAATGAGTGCGAGGGTGTCACGGGTGAGAAGGCTTACGTAGCGGGGATTGTCTTCTTCCATTGTCTCGGAACCAGTCTCTCAGGGTTGACGGGGGCTTCAGGCTACAGGGTTCGTGGCGTCGCGGAACCAGATATCCCGGGCGTATTCGCGAATCGTGCGGTCTGAGGAAAAGAACCCGCTGGCCGCGGTATTGCGGATCGCCTGGCGGGTCCATTTTTCGTCGTCGATCCAGGTCGCATCCACACGGCGCTGTGCGGCGACGTAGGCGGGGAAGTCCGCGACGGTTTTCCAGGGGTCGGAAGGCGCGCGGATGCTGGCCAGTATGTCGTCGAATATTCCCGGTTCCAGCAGATTGAAGTGCCCGCTCTCAAGGAGTGCCACAACGCGGCGCAGGTCTTCGTTCTCCCGGATCAGGCGCTCATTATCCGTCTCGGGAATGCGCTGTACTTCCTCTGCGGTCATACCGAAGAGGAAGAAATTCTCTTCGCCGACCTGATCCAGAATTTCGATATTCGCTCCATCCAGCGTGCCGATGGTGACGGCCCCATTCATCATGAACTTCATATTGCCCGTACCCGAGGCCTCCTTGCCAGCGGTGCTGATCTGCTCCGACAGGTCCGCGGCGGTGCAGATCACCTCCATGGCACTCACGTTGTAGTCCGGCAGGAATGCCACGCGCAGCCAGGGGCGGGCGCGTTCATCGCGGTTGATGACGCCGGCAACGTTGTTGATCAGCTTGATGATGCTCTTGGCCATGGCATAGCCGGGGGCGGCCTTGCCGGCGATGAGCACGCAGCGGGGGGCCATGCCCCGGGTATCGTCGCGCAGAATCCGGTCATAGAGGTGAATCACATGGAGCACATTCAGCAGCTGGCGCTTGTACTCGTGGATGCGTTTGACCTGCACATCAAAGAGCATGCCTGAATCGAACTCCACCGCGCAGCGCTCCTGCACCAGCTTTGCCAGGTGCTCCTTGTTCCGGCGTTTCACTGCAGCAAATTCCCGGCGAAACTCCGTGTCCTCCGCCAGGGGGGCGAGGGCGGTGAGCTTCGTCAGGTCGTGGCGCCAGCCTTCCCCGATGTGCTTGCAGATCAGCTCCCTCAGTTCGGGATTGCAGAACATGAGCCAGCGCCGGGGGGTGACGCCATTGGTCTTGTTGTTGAACTTGTGGGGCCAGAGTTCGTAGAAATCGTTGAACAATCCCTTCTGCAGCAGCTCCGTGTGCAGCGCCGCAACGCCGTTCACCGAGAAGCTGCCGACGATCCCGAGGTAGGCCATGCGTATGCGCGGCACGGGGCCTTCCTCGATGATGGACATGCGCCGTTCCCGGGCCCAGTCCCCGGGCCAGTGGTAGGCGACGGTGCTCAGGAAGCGGGCGTTGATCTCGTAGATGATGTCGAGGATTCGGGGCAGGAGCACCGCGAAGAGATCGACGTTCCACACCTCGAGGGCTTCGGGAAGCAGGGTGTGATTGGTGTAGGCGAAGCATTCGCTGCAGATGCGCCAGGCCTCGTCCCACTCCAGGCCGTGCACATCCATGAACAGACGCATCAGTTCGGGGATCGCCACCGTGGGGTGCGTATCGTTGAGCTGAATGCAGTTGCCCCTGGCAAACTCCTCGAAGTTGTCGCCGTGAGTTTCGATCCAGCGTGCCAGAATATCCTGCAGGCTCGCCGATGAGAGGAAGTATTGCTGGCGCAGACGCAGGGTCTTTCCCGCCTCGCTCTGGTCGTTGGGATAGAGCACCAGGGTGATCTGTTCCGCACGGTTTTTTTCCGCCACGGCATCGGTGTAGCTACCGGCATTGAACTCGTGCAGGTCGATGGCCTCCGTCGCTTCCGCGCGCCAGAGTCGGAGCGTGTTGATGCGCTGGTTGTGATAGCCGGGGACCGGCACGTCATAGGCGACGCCGAGCACGTCCCGCGTATCGACCCAGCGGTAGCGCGTTTGTCCCCGGTCGTCGACATAGGACTCACTACGGCCCCGGAAATGTATGCGCCTCGTGCACTCCCGCACACGAAACTCCCAGGGATTGCCCCGGCGCAGCCACCGGTCGGGAATCTCGACCTGGTAGCCATCGTCGATCTTCTGCTG
This sequence comes from uncultured Halieaceae bacterium, assembly GCA_963973805.1. Taxonomy (GTDB): domain Bacteria; phylum Pseudomonadota; class Gammaproteobacteria; order Pseudomonadales; family Halieaceae; genus Congregibacter. Next base: position 8,118 of record CAXBBA010000011.1, read on the forward strand.
GAACATGCCGTACTCATAGCGGATTCCGTAGCCCATGACGGGGAGCTCCAGCGCCGCGCAGCTGTCCAGAAAGCAGGCGGCGAGGCGCCCAAGGCCTCCGTTGCCGAGGCCTGCGTCCAGCTCCTCGGACTCGATGTCCTCCAGATCGCAGGCGAATTGCGTCGCCGCCTGCAGTGCGTCCTTCTCGAGGCCGGTGCTGAGCAGGGCATTGTGCAGGCTGCGTCCGATGAGGAATTCCATGGAAATATACGCAACCTGCTTGCTCTTGCTGTCGCGGTAGTGGCTCTGGGTGTCCCGCCATTGACTGATCAGGTGATCCCGGGCGGCGAGGGCAAAGGCTTCATGGAGGTAGCGGTGATCGCCGCAATCCTCGTCGCGACCCAGGGTCAGGGCGAGGTGCTGGCGCACCGCGTCGACGAAGGTCGACGCAGTTTCTGGTGGGGTTCGGGGCGAATCAGTCATCGTCTGTTCTCCACAATAGGTTCGGTACCTGTGTGCCCTTGGCCAGTACCAGGGACTCGGCCCGCAGCACCAGGGGATGGGGGAGGGGCTCACCGTCACAAACTGCTGGCGTTCGCGCCGTGTCCACGTAGCACCGCCACTCGGTGTCGCCGGGCAGGGTGAATTCCTGATCCTGCCTCGAGCCATTGAACAGCAGCACTACGGCTGTCCCCGCTTCGCCATCCGCGTTCCGCTGCCCGGTGCAGCAGGCAAAGTAGTGCAGCCCCGGGTCACGCCACTGGGTTTCGGTCAGGATCTCGCCGGTGGCGCCGAGCCAGCACAGGTACTGGCCATCGGCGTCGGGCAGGGCGTGGCGGTAGCGGTCCGGGCGCAGCAGGGGCTCTTCGGTGCGCAGACGGATGATCGCGCGGGTGAACTCCAGCAGGTCCTCGTCGATGTTTTCCCAGTGTAGCCAGTTGAGCGCATTGTCCTGGCAATAGGCATTGTTGTTGCCCTGCTGGCTTCGTCCCAGTTCATCGCCCGCGAGGAGCATGGGGGTTCCCTGGCTCAGCAGCAGCGTCGCCAGGAGGTTCCGCTGGCGTTGGGCCCGGTGCTGCAGAACCGTCTTCTCGGCGCTGGGGCCTTCCTCGCCACAGTTGTCGCTGTAGTTCTCGCTGTGCCCGTCGCGATTCTCCTCGCCATTGGCCAGGTTGTGACGCCGGCTGTAGCTGACCAGATCGCGCAGGGTGAAGCCGTCGTGGCTGGTGATGAAGTTCAGGGATGTGGTGGCGGAGCGGGCGCTGCCCTCGAAGATATCCGCCGAGCCGTGGAAGCGGCGGGCGAACTCCGGTGCTTCGCCTTCGTCACCGCGCCAGAAGCGGCGCATGCTGTCGCGGTAGCGGTCGTTCCATTCGCCCCATTGTCGGGGAAAGCCGCCGAGGCGATAGCCTCCGGGACCCACGTCCCAGGGCTCCGCGATGAGCTTGCAGTGGCTCAGCACCGGGTCCGTGGAGATCTGCGTCAGCAGGGCGCCGTGGGGGTCAAAACCATGGCGGGAGCGGCCCAGGGTGGTAGCGAGGTCAAAGCGGAACCCGTCCACGCCCAGGTGCCGGGTCCAGTGGCGCAGGTTGTCTAAAATCAGGCCCCGCACCGCGGGGTGATCGGCGTTCATCGTGTTGCCACAGCCCGTGTCATTGACGTAGCGCGCGGGGTCGTTCTGCTCCAGGCGGTAGTAGCTGGCGTTGTCGATGCCGCGCAGGGACAGCGTCGGACCGAGTTCGTTGCCTTCACAGCTGTGGTTGTAGACCACATCCAGAATCACTTCGAGTCCGGCGTCGTGGATTCGCTGCACCAGCTCGCGCATTTCCGTACAGCCATTGTGCGAGGCGTAGGCGTCGTGCACCGCGAACCAGGCCAGAGTGTTGTAGCCCCAGTAATTCTTGAGACCCGCCTCAATGAGGTGGGCTTCCGAGATGTAGGACTGTATCGGCAGCAGTTCCAGGGTGGTGACCCCCAGCGCCTTCAGATAGGCCAGCACCTCGGCGCCGCCCAGCCCCTTCAGGCGCCCGCGCTCCGCCTCGGGTACGGCGGGATGGAGCTGGGTGAAGCCCCGCACATGGAGTTCGTAGACCAGGGTTCGGTCCCAGGGGATCGGGGCACGCGGGGGGAGCGGCGTCAGCGGCTCCACCACCTCGGCACGGGGCACAAAGGGGGCGCTGTCGATGGAGTCCGTGTCCGGGTGCCCCACGTTGTAGATCGATGCTTCGTGGCGCAGCCCGCCACGCAGCTGGCGAGCGTAGGGGTCAATGAGCAGCTTGCAGGGGTTGAAGCGGTGCCCGTGTTCCGGGGCGAAGGGCCCGTGGACGCGATAGCCGTAGCGCAGCCCCGCTGAGGCTCCGGGCAGGAAGCCGTGCCACACGTCACCGCTGCGTCGCGGGAGTTCCAGGCGCAGCTCTTTGCCGGTGGCGTCAAACAGACATAGTTCCACCGCCTCGGCGTGAGCAGAGTAGAGTGCGAAGTTGACGCCGCCTTCCCGGGGCGTCGCTCCGAGGGCGTGGGGATCACCGGGCTCGATCTTCAAGGAGAAATGGTCCTGACCGTCGAGGAATGTCGTAGCTCTAGTGTATAACTGCTACGGGAATTAGATGTTATCTAAACATGAAAAATTTGCTGTCTTCCGATCATCGCTCCAGTGGTGTGTTGCTGCATGTCTCTTCGCTGCCTTCGCCCTGGGGTATCGGCGATCTGGGCGCATCGGCGCGGCGCTTCGTCGACTGCCTTGGGGCGGGGGGGCAGCAGCTCTGGCAGATGCTGCCCCTGAACCCCACGGACGCGGCGGCGGGGGATTCGCCCTACTTCAGCAGTTCCTCCCAGGCGGGCAATCCCATGTTTGTGAGCCTGGAGGACCTGGTGGAGCAGGGCTACCTCGACGCGCGCCACCTGGCAGACCTGACACCGGTGCCCGAGGGGGGCGCGGACTTCTCCCGGGCCCGATCCCTCAAGGAACCCCTCCTCGTCATCGCCGCCGATGCGGTGCTGCGAGAGCAGTCAGCCGCCTACCGGGGATTTTGCGCCAGCGCCGCTTCGTGGCTGGACGACCACGCCCTGTTCTCTGTCCTGAAGCGAGCCCATAACGGATGCTGGCTCGACTGGCCGGGTAAGCTGAAACACCGGGATGCGGTGATTCTGCGCGGGGCACGGGCGGAGCACAGTGACGAGATCGAGCGCGAGAAGGCGATCCAGTTCCTGTTCGATCAGCAGTGGCAGGCGCTAAAACGCTATGCCAACGAGCGGCAGGTGGCGCTCTTCGGCGACATGCCGATCTACGTGAACACCGATAGCGTCGATGTATGGAGTGCGCCGGAGGTCTTTCAGCTGGATGGGGAGCTGTGCCCGCGCTTGTACTCCGGTGTGCCGCCGGACTATTTCAGCGCCACGGGGCAGCTGTGGCGCAATCCCGTCTACGACTGGGCCTGTCTTCAGGAGCAGGATTTCACCTGGTGGGTCATGAGGCTGCGCACGCTGCTGCAGCGCTTTGATCTGCTGCGCATCGACCATTTTCGCGGCCTCGCGCAGTACTGGGCGGTGGACGCCGATGCAGAAAACGCGATCAACGGCCAGTGGCTGGATGTGCCCTCGAGGCCGCTCTTTGACACGCTGAAAGCCGCCCTGGCCCCCCTGCCGATCGTCGCCGAAGACCTGGGCACGATTACCCCCGATGTCATCGCGCTGCGGGACGCCTATGATCTGCCGGGCATGGTGGTGCTCCAGTTTGCCTTCGGGGACGACTACGATGACAACCCCCACAAGCCGATCAATCACCGCGAGAACAGCGTTGCCTATCTGGGCACCCACGACAACACCACCGCGCTGGACTGGCTCTCGTCGGAGCTCGATGATGCGGCCTGGCAGCGGCTGAAGCAGTACGGCGACTGCAGCGTGGATGGGGCGGGGGTGCGCCACCTGCTGGATCTGCTGCTGGCATCTCCTGCGCGCCTGGCGGTGGTCACGGCCCAGGACCTGCTGGCCCTCGATGGCAGTGCCCGCATGAACACCCCGGGTACCAGCGAGGGCAACTGGCTATGGCGTCTGACCCCTGCGCAGCTGGATGCGCTGCCCATGGACTGGCTCCGCGAGCGTGGGCAGGCCCACGGGCGAGGCTAGGGCTCCGCGGGTTTGGTGGAGGAGACGTTGCCTGTAAGCTGGAAATCCCCATCGCCACCTGTCGGGAGAGCGGCCCGTGCGCATTGAGCTTGTTGTGTCCATCGGCCTGATTGCCGCCGTACTGGGGGTGCTGTGGTTCCTGCTCACCCCCGGCTCCCGGGAAGAGGTGTACAAGACCACGGAGCAGGGCCAGGCCCTGATCGCCATCGTGCACACGCCACCGCTGTTACAGCCGACCCTCGGCACCCTGGTGTTCTTTCACGGTGGTGGCTGGTACACGGGCTCGCCACAGATGGTGGGAGCCCTCGGCAAGGCATTGGCGGTAAAAGGCTATCGCTTTGTGGCGCCGGGCTATCGCGTGCATGGTCGCGACGGGACCGGCATCGAGGAGGCACTGGATGATGCCCGCGACGCGCTGGCGTGGGCCAGGCAGGCCTTTTCAGCGGAGGAGGGGCATCCCTTTGCCATCGGTGGCGCGTCCGCGGGAGGGCATCTCGCCAGCGTAGTGGCGATGGAGAAGGCAAATGTCCCCATCACCCATCTGGTGCTGCTCAATCCCGTGCTGGACCTGACATCCGCAACAGCAGGGGCCGGGTTCTCATCGGGGGAGCTGATGCTCATCGAGCAGTTGTCCGCCGCGCGGCGCGCGGAGCTGTCACCACTGCTGGTGCTGGCGACGTTGCCCCAGCCGGTGCTCCTCGCCTACGGCACGGCGGATCCCCTGTGGCAGGCCTACGGCTCGGTGCTGAGCGCCGCAGACCTGCGCCTGGCGGTGTTCGACGGTCGTCGCCATGGCTTCTTCAATGAGCCAGCTCTGCGTTCTAAGGTCAGGGATCTGGTGCAGGAATTTCTCGAGGAGTCCTAGGCGGGGTGCTGGTCGCTGTGGGTATACTGGCGCTTTTGCTCACGAGAGGTTTATCCGTGCGTCGCACCCTTTCTGTTGTCTGTGCAGCACTGCTGGCGTCCTGCTCCGCGGTGACCTTCGACCTGCCACCGGTGGCCCGGGACTCTGCTTCCCACCCGGGCAAATTCATCTGGCACGATCTGATATCCGATGACCCGGCCGCCAGCGAGGCGTTCTACAGCACGCTTTTTGGCTGGAGCTTCAGCTCCCTGCCCCTCGCCGGCGGTGCGTACTGGGTGATTCAGCATGACGGCGTCCCGGTCGGTGGCATGGTGGCGCAGGATCAACTGCCGGCGCGCCAGGATATTTCCCAGTGGGTGTCGGTGGTCGCCGTCGCCGATATGGACG
>CAXBBA010000012.1:0-13258 GCA_963973805.1 uncultured Halieaceae bacterium
CCAGGCATAGGTGGGCGCAATCAGCAGCGCCGTCAACAGCCATCCGCTCAGCGGATCGATCAGCAGAGCGACAAAATCGATGTTCTGCAGCACTACGGACACCGGGTCCTGATCCAGGCGCCACACGAGCAGCATCATCAACAAGACGTAAGCAAGCTGAAGCACCAGGCTGATCGCCACATAGATCAGGGGCGCAACCACCAGGGCCATCGAGAGCTTGGACAGCACCACTTCCCACTCACCCACGGGCATGGAGCGCCAGAACAGGATGCTGCGGTCCTTGCGGTCGTCGTACAGGGAACTGAGCAGGTAGTTCACGGAGGTGATCAGCAGGATCATGAGAAGGATGCTGTGCACCACGGTGAGCATCACATTCAGTTCACTCCCCTCCAGGTCGTCGGCCTCATCACTCTCACCACCATTGGCGGACTCGGGATTGAAGGTCCACTCCCGGGAAAAGTTCCAGCTGTCCTCCCCGCTATCTTCAACCACCAGCTCGTAGCTGAGCGCCGTGGGCGCCGCGGGTGCTCCCAAGGCCTCCGGCGCAGCGGCATCGCCAAAGCGAACGATCGTGCGCTTGTGTTGTTCGCCACCCATTTCGTCCACGGAGGTGACGTCCACGGCGATATCCTGCAGGCCGTCAATATCCTCATCCACGCCGGACACGTGCATCACCGTGACCTCTTCGCCGCCATCATCACCGAGGCTGACGGACACGCTGACACTGCCCCGCTCTTCGCTCATGAGCGCCGAGAGGATCGTGTCGCCCACGACGGCGATGCGGTTCGCCACTACCACGCTGATGAGCAGGAGCACACCGAGCACCAGCGCGGTAATCACGGGGGTCCAGAAGAGAGAATTGCGGTATTCGCGGAATTCCCGTTGCACGAGGGCAAAGAAACGGGGCGTTTGCGTCGCAGCCATAGCTTAGCCTCCTACCTTGGCAACAAAGAGATCAGACACCGACGGCGCCCGGCACTCGCCAAGCCCCGCCAGTTCCGCGGACGCCATGCCTTCGAAGATAAAGGCCTTGCCCCCAAGAATATTGCGCTTGCCGATGTAGGGAAGCTGCTCCGCGCGCAGCGCGGCATCGCCCAGGGCATGGACTTCACAGAAGCGCTCCTCGAGGTCCATCAGGGACTCGTGGAGAATCAGCTTGCCGTGATGCATGAACATCACGTGGGTCAGAATGTGCTGGATCTCCTCGACCTGGTGCGTCGACACCAGGATCGTGCGCTCCCCGTCGAAGTAGTCGTTGATCAGCTGCTCGTAGAAGCGCTTCCGGAACAGGATATCCAGGCCCAGGGTGGGTTCGTCCAGAATCAGCAGGCGGGCATCAATGGCCATGACGATGGCCAGGTGCAGCTGCACGGTCATGCCCTTGGAGAGCTTGCCCACGCGGCGATCCAGGTCCACATCGGTGGTCGCGAGAAACGCCTCCGCCTGATCCCGGTTAAAGCGCGGGTGGGTACCCGAGACATAATCCAGCAACTCATCCACGCGCATCCAGCGTGGCAGCACCGCGGTGTCAGCGATGAAGCACACCTCCTCCATCATCTGCGCCCGCTCTCTCTCGGGGTGGTAGCCGAGCACCGAAAGCTCGCCCTCGCAGCGTGTCAGTCCGAGCAGCGCCCGCAGCAACGTGGTCTTGCCCGCCCCGTTGGGGCCGATGAGGCCAATGACGCTGCCCGATGCGATATGCAGGTCCACTCCATCCACGGCGTGCAGATCGCCGAAGCTGCGGCCTAGGCCCCGCGCCTCAATGATGGTCTGCATTTGATTCCCCCTGTACAGCGTTCAAACGCTGGATAACTTCGTCCATGGCCATGCCGAGCATGTGCACTCGCTCGGCGAAAGCCGGCAGCTCTTCCTTCAGAAAACGCTGCTGTTCATTATTGGTCAGAGAGTTCCGGGCCCCCGCCGCGACGAACATCCCCAGCCCCCGGCGCTTCTCCAGAAGCCCCATGTCCACCAGTTCCTGGTAGGCCTTGCCCACGGTCAGGTGGTTGATGTGGTAATCCGTCGCCACCTGGCGCACCGAGGGAATCGCTTCTCCCTCGGGAAAGCTGCCGTCCATGACCCGCTGGATCACCATATCCCTCAACTGGCGGTAGATCGGCTGTCCGTCACTCCACTGCATGGGCATTCTCCCCGGGGGTTCTCAGTCGCGCGACCGTACCTCGCCGCTACCCAGCTCGACGCTATCTACCTGCGGTTCTCCGCGGTAGAAAACATCACCACTGCCCAGCACGGAGGCGTTCAGCTTCGTCGCCACCACACCGATCTCGGCGCTGCCCGAACCCACTACGTTGACCTCTGCAACATCGCAGTCGACCTTCTCCAGGCGCGCGTCGCCCGATCCGACTACATTGACCTCCAGTTCCTTGACGAAGCCGCCGTCCGTGACACCGATGTCCCCGGTTCCCGTCACCACAAACTCACCATCCTCGGCCTGCACGGACTGTATGAACAGATCACCGCTGCCCGCGACAACGGCTTCGAGCTCCTCAACGTCGACGTCCATGGCCTTGATGGAGCCGGAGCCCTTCACCCGCAATTCCACCGCCACCCCCTTCAGGCCATACAGTTTGATATCACCGGAACCTTCCACAGCAATCGTCGGGGGACCACCGTGTCCGCGGTCGTACAGCTCGAAGGGTTTTACATAGACATCACCGGAACCTTTCAGATGCAGTTCCTGGAGCGCGGGCAGCACGACGCGAAAGCTCAGGTCGCCATAGGAATCACTGCTGTGGCTGTGCTTGAGGCTGCGTCCGAGCACCAGGCTGCCTTCCTTGATGAAGAACGGCGGGACCTCAAAGTCCTGCTCATCTCCCTGGATGCGGAGCTCCGGCGAATCACCCTGGCTGAGTTCCACCCGCACACTGCCGAGCACGTAGACCTCATCGACCGGCATCAGATCGACGCCCTCGACGCGGAACGTCTCGGCGGCGCGAACCCCGGTGGCCATCGTCGTTAACGTGGCGAGGGCAAGGAAGAGAAGCGCGGGCAACAACATTCGCCCGGAGCGTGACGCGGCCATGCGCTTGCGAAGAATGATCATGGTGCAGTCCTGTTTCCATGAGGGTGTTATGGTGAACTATAGCACCCGCACTCACCGCAACAAGGCTGTGTGGACGCCACCGTAAAACGCTATTTATTTAATTATTTCAGTTGCTTACGCTTGATTTCGGCGTGACACTCCCGTGCCCGACACGCGTAACGCTCAGATTCCGTCGCATATTCCCGGCAATTCGTCGCCCGAGCTCCCGGGCACGGTCCGTCCCCGGGCCGGCAAACCCCGAATCCAGCGTCTGCTCGAACAGGGAGAGCCAGCGCTCATAGTCGTCGGCGACGAGGCGGCGGCGGGCGTCGACGGCGCGGTGCCGGGCCATCATATGCCCGCGATAGGCCGCTGCGTCCCCCAGAAGCATCTTGCGCCAATAGGCCTTGATGCGCGGCAGATGGATCGCCAGATCGATTTTCGCGACGTCGAAGAAGATCGGTGCCAGGCGCGGGTCCCGAAGCATGCGGGCGTAGAACGCGTCCACAAAGGCATCGATGGCCTCACCATTGTCCAGGTCCCGCGATGGTCGATGCGCGGCCAGGGGGTCAGGTGCGCTTTTTCTGCTGCTTGCGCTTTTTGGCTTGTTTGACATGGGCCATCATGCGGCGCTTGCGATTGATCTGGCGCTGCGTGAGCTTCTGGCGCTGCCCCGCGTAGGGGTTCGTGCTGCTGCGAAACTCGATGCGCACCGGGGTCCCACGCAGTTCGAGGGCGCGGGTGAAGACTTTCTCGAGGTAGCGCTGATAGCTGTCGGGTACGCGATCCGTCTGATTGCCGTGAATGACGACCCGCGGCGGATTACGCCCCCCCGCGTGCGCGTAGCGAAGCTTGATGCGCCGGCCATTGACCAGCGGCGGCGGGTGGTCCCCCACCGCATCTTCGAGAATGCGCGTGAGGCGACTCGTGCCCATGGGCTGCGTCGCCGCGGCGAAGGCCACATCGATGGATTCGAACAGCTTGCCCACGCCGGAGCCGTGCAGCGCCGAAATAAAGTGTGTGTCGGCGAACTCCACGAAGCGCAGGCGACGATCCAGCTCAACGCGGATACGGTCCCGCTGCTCGGGATCCAGGCCGTCCCATTTGTTCACCGCCAGCACCAGAGCACGCCCCGCCTCGATGCAGTGCCCGAGCAGATGCAGATCCTGATCCACCAGCCCCTCGGAACCGTCGACAAGCAGCACCACCACGTTGGCGTCGTTGATGGCCTGCAGCGTCTTCACGATGGAGAACTTCTCCACCATCTGGCTCACGTTCTTGCGCCGCCGCACACCGGCGGTGTCAATCAGGGTGTAGGGCTGGCCCCGGCGTTCGAAATCGATGTAAACGCTGTCCCGCGTCGTGCCGGGCTGGTCGTAGACCACGACCCGGTCTTCTCCGAGGATGCGATTCACCAGCGTGGACTTGCCCACATTGGGACGGCCCACCACGGCGACCTTGATGCGGTCCTCATCCAGCTCGGACTCCACCTCGGGCTCGCTTTCGGGCAGGGTTTCGAGCACGGCTTCCATCAGGGCCCGGATACCGCGCCCGTGGACCGCGGCAATGCCGTGGAGCGACGGAAGACCCAGGGCGTGGAAGTCGCTCATGGCCACCTCCTCGTCACCGCCGTCGATCTTGTTCACCACCAGGTGAAAGTCCCGACCGCGCTGGCGCAGATGGTTCACCAGCACTTCGTCGACGGGATTCAGGCCATCGCGAGCGTCCACCAGCAGCAGTACGACATCGGCCTCTTCCACCGCCTGCATGGACTGGCCCGCCATCTCCGCATCGATGCCCAGCTCATCCCCGCTGACACCTCCCGTGTCGATGACGATGAAACGGTGATCATCGATGCGCCCCTCACCGTACTTGCGGTCCCGCGTAAGGCCCGCATGGTCGGCGACCAGCGCATCGCGAGAGCGGGTCAGCTGATTGAATAGCGTCGACTTACCAACGTTAGGGCGGCCTACGAGAGCGACAACGGGGAGCATGGCGTCAGTTCCGCGCGCGAACGTCGTAGGCGATGAGCTTGCCGCCGTCCGTGAAAACGTACAGCGTAGAGCCGTCCGCGAACATGTTCGCGCGTATTGCTTCACTTTCGGGGCGGATGCGCCCCACGAAACTGCCGTCCACCTGGGACAGCAGATGCAGGTAGCCACGGTAATCTGTCACCGCGAGGTAGCTGCTGACGGGAACGGGTTTGGAAAGCCCACGCCACTCCAGCGCGTCCTGCTCCCAGCGAATGCCCTGCCCGTTGCGCAGGAACGCCGTGATCGTGCCGGTCTCCTCCGCCAGATACACGTTGCCGAAGCCCTGGGAGACCCCATAGAACGAGGATACGTTGCGCTGCCATATCTTGCGTCCCGTGCGCGTGTCCAGCGCCGCGATGCGGCCCTGGTAACTCGCCACGTACAGCTCCGTGCCGTTCAATGCCATGGTGCCGTCCACGTCCACAATGCGCTCGATTTCCGAGCGCCCCTGGGGTATGGCGATGCGTGCCTCCCAGCGCGTACTGCCATCTGCGGCGTTCAGCGCCAGCACCCGGCCGTTGGCGAAGCCGGCATAGATCACATTGCCGTCGATAATCGGTGTGCTCGTACCCCGAATCGTCAGCACGGGCACCGAGCTGTCGTAGCGCCACAGCTGTTCACCGCTTTCCTGGTCCAGGCCAAAGAGCTTGCCGTCGTAGGTCTGCGCCACCACGAGCCGTCCATTGCCCTGGGGAGGCGCGAGCACTTCGCCGCTCACGCGCGCCTGCCAGAGCAGCTCTCCACTCTGCGCATCCAGGCGCAGCACCTGTCCGTCAGGGCTGCCCAGAAACAGGGATCCCTTGTAGTGACCGACCCCACCGGACAAGGCGATCTTCAGGCGCTGGCGCCACTGCGTCCTGCCGCTCGCGCTTTCGATGGCCTTGACTTCGCCTTCCGCCGAAGCGGCGTAGATCACGCCGTCCACAAGAAGGGGCTGAAGCCGGTACCGTCCCTTGCCCTGGCCATCCCCCACGCTCTCGGACCACAGCTTGCGCAGTTCGACCTGTTCGTCGATCTCGATGAGCTCCGCCGGCTTGTGGGGATCCTCATCGTCGTCCATGTTGAAAAAATCGCTGATCGTTCCACAGCCACCCAGAGTGACGAGAATCAGCAGCGGGAATAAGCGGGCAAGGACGTGCATATCAGTTTCCGGTCTCGGCGCGACGGGCGTTCAGGTACTGGAGTTTCTCCTGCAGCCCCGGGGGAACGGGAGCTTCCGGACCCAGCGCTGCAACGGCGGTCTCGTAGGCGATGCGCGCCTCGTCTTCCTGCCCCTGGGCCATGAGAATATCGCCGCGGGTCAGCGCGTAGCTGGCCACCAGGTCCGTGCGTGCATCTTCAAGCATTGCCAGGGCCGCGTCGCTATCCCCCTGGGCCGCCACCAACCGCGCCAGGCGCAGTTGCGCCAGCTGGTGCACGTCATCGCCGCTGGACGCCATGCTCAGCACCCACCGCAGCTCCTGTTCGGCGCCATCGAGATCGCCGTCATTCACCGCCAGGCGCGCCAGATGCAGCGCAGCGAACTGCGCGTAGACGGAGCCGCGGTAGTCCTCCTTGATCTGTGTCGCGAGCTCCCGGGCCCTGGCTTCGTCCCCACGGCTGTCTTCCCCCGGGGTCAATTGGGCTCCCAGGTGCTGCAGCATCTGCTGGTACAGCAGCGAGGCGTTCTCCGCCGCCTGCTGACGATTCTGCTGCCAGGCCTGCCAGCCAAAGCCGAGGCTCAGGGCGAGCACGACACCGATGATGGTGCTGCGGCCGTTTTCCTTCCACCAGCGGCGCAGGGCTTCAACCTGCTCTTCTTCCGTGCGGTAACTATCCACTATTCCAATTCCGTTGCGTTATTTACTGTTGGTCGAGGAGCGCTGTTACGTGCTCCGCCAGTTGATCTTCGGGCAGCCGCTGCTGCTCGCCCTCGCCCCGCAGGGGCTTGACGGTGACTTCCCGCGCCGCCACTTCGTCCTCTCCCCACAGGAGTGCCAGCTGCGCGCCGCTGCGGTCCGCCTTCTTCATCTGGCTCTTGAAACTTCCTCCGCCCAGATGACGGCTGATTCGCAGCGTTGGCAAGCCCTCCCGCAGCTGTTCCACACAGGCGGTGGCGCGCTGCTGCGCTTCGTCGCCCAGGGCGATGATGTACAGCGCGAGCCCCGGCTCCGCAGGGAACAGGCCCAGGGAATCCAGCAGGAGCAGCAGGCGCTCGACGCCCATCGCAAAACCGACACCGGGCGTGGCCTTGCCGCCCAGCTGGGCGATGAGACCATCGTAGCGTCCACCGGCGCAAACCGTCCCCTGGGCACCGAGCTCGTCCGTCACCCACTCGAACACGGTCTTGTTGTAATAGTCCAGTCCCCGAACCAGGCGGGGGTTCACCGTGTAGGACAGACCCGCTGCGTCCAGGAAGGAGCGAAGACGGCTGAAATCCTCCCGGGACTCATCGTCCAGATATGCTTCCAGCGTCGGTGCGTCATTGAGCAGCGCCTGGGTATCGGGATTCTTGCTGTCCAGAATGCGCAGGGGGTTGCTCTCGAGGCGCCGCTGGCTGTCCTCGTCCAGGGCGTCGCGATGCGCAGACAGATACGTTACCAGAGCATCGCGGTAAGCGGCGCGGGCGTCGAGGCTGCCGATGCTGTTGATTTCGAGGCGCACCACATCCTGGATGCCGAGGCGTCGCCACAGACGCGCGAGAAGCAGGATCAGTTCCGCGTCGGCATCGGGCGTGGCGTAGCCGAAAATCTCTGCGCCGATCTGATGGAACTGGCGCTGACGCCCCTTCTGGGGCCGCTCGTAGCGAAACATGGGGCCGCGGTACCAGAGCCGCGCCGGAGTGGCCAGCAGATTGTGCTGGATCGCCGCCCGTACGCAGCCCGCCGTGCCCTCGGGCCGCAGGCTCAGGCTGTCGCCATTGCGATCGTCGAAGGAGTACATCTCCTTTTCGACGATGTCCGTAACTTCACCGATGGACCGACTAAACAGCGCGGTCGGCTCCACCAGGGGCAGGCGGATCTCGCGGTAGTCATAGCTGTCGAGCACCGATTGCACGGTGCTTTCGAGGTACTGCCATTGATAGGACTCGCCGGGCAGAACATCGTTCATACCACGAATGGATCGAAGTGCGCTCATGAAGGGTCGCTTAGGTTCATAGAGGGTTCAGGCGTTGGATCGGGCAATGAGGGATGTATCCTCGACGGCCCGCTCCTCCTCGAGATGCGCTGCGCGCTTGCGGATCACCTGTTCCAGGTGGTCCACGAAGTCCTGATTGTCTACCTTGTGGTCCGGCTCCCCGCCCACGTAGATCAGGTTGCTCGGCGTCGCGCCCGTCAGACCCACATCCGCTTCCCGGGCTTCGCCGGGGCCGTTCACGATGCAGCCGATCACCGCCACATCCATGGGCGTACGCACATCGTCGAGGCGCGTTTCCAACTCGTTCATGGTGGCGATGACGTCGAAGTTCTGCCGGGAACAGCTGGGGCAGGCAATGAAGTTGATGCCGTTGCTGCGCAGCTTGAGGCTCTTGAGAATATCAAAACCCACCTTCACTTCCTGTATCGGGTCCGCCGCCAGGGAGATGCGGATCGTATCCCCGATGCCGTCGTAGAGCAGCATCCCGAGGCCGATGGAAGACTTGACCGTTCCGCCGCGCAATCCCCCTGCCTCCGTGATTCCCAGGTGCAGGGGCTGGTCGATCTCCCGGGCCAGCAGGCGATAGGCATCCACCGCCATAAAGACCTCGGACGCTTTGACGCTGACCTTGAAGTCCGGGTAGTCGTGCTTGTCGAGCAGATCCACGTGGCGCATGGCGGACTCCACCAGCGCTTCCGCGGTGGGCTCGCCGTACTTGCGTTGCAGGTCCTTGCCGATGGAGCCGGCATTCACACCGATGCGAATCGGGATGCCCAGGTCCCGGGCCATCGCCACCACTTCGCGCACCTTGTCATCACGGCCGATGTTACCGGGATTGATGCGCAGGCAATCCACGCCATATTCCATGACCTTGAGGGCGATCTGGTGGTCAAAATGAATGTCCGCCACCAGGGGTACGCGCGCATCGGCGCGTATGTGGCGAAACGCCTCCGCCGCATCCATGCTCGGGACGGAGACGCGCACGATGTCGGCCCCCGCCTCTTCCAGCCCCCGAATCTGCGCCAGCGTCGCCGCCACATCGCAGGTCTCGGTGTTGGTCATGCTCTGGACACTGATGGGGGCGTCACCCCCGACGGCCACGTTCCCGACAAATATCTGACGGCTTTTGCGACGCTTGATCGGTGAAGGCTGATTCACGATAACGCTCCTGCGCGCTTGCATCGGCGTGATGAATTAAAGGCCACTAGCGTACTCCTTCGCTACCCAGGGAGCGGCGATAGGCTTCGTATTCAGCGGAATCGGGGTAGCGGTTCGACAGAGCGAGGGCATAGCTGCTCTCCGCGTCCCGGTCTCCGGAGGAGCGAGCGAGGCGAACACCAAACCACAGGGCGCGGGCACTCTGCTGCCGTACCAGGCTGCGATACTGATCGTAGTAGAGCCCGGCGTTGCGCAGATCACCGGCTTCAAAGCGCAGCTGCGCGACCTCCAGCAGGGCGATGGTATTGTCCCGCTGCATGGACAGCGTGCGCAGGAAAGCCTCCTCAGCGCCGCGAGAGTCGAAGAGCTTGAGGCGACAGAGACCGAGGTTCAGGAAGGCCTGGGGTCGGGCGTTGTAGAGCGTGTCCTTGACCACCTGCTCCAGCTGATCCTCGGCCTCCTGGTAGCGCTCCTGGCTGTAGAGGAACGCCGCGTAGTTGTTGCGCGCGCGGGAGAAGCTCTTGTTCAGGGAGATGGCGCGGCGGAAGTTCTCCTCCGCCAGTTCGAACTCGCCGGTGCTCTGGTAGACCAGGGCGAAGGCCTCGTAGACCTCCGGGTTTTCCTTGTCGAGCTGTGCCGCGACCTTGAGGTTGCGCTTGGCATCCTCCCAGTTGCGCTGGCCAATATAGCGTCGCGCCAGGGCAACGCGCTGCTCAAAGGCGTCGGACGGTGAGGCCTGCTCCGTGAAAACGCTCTCGGTCTCGGTCACGCAACCGGCGGTGAGTCCCACCAACAGTGCAAATATACCGCGACGAATCATGCGCTGAGCTCCGCGCGTTCCCGACGCGTACGGTGGCGCTCAGCGCGCCGGGTCCGGTCCACCACCTCGCCCACGAGCTGGCCACAGGCGGCGTCGATATCATCGCCCCGGGTGGTGCGCACGGTGACGATGTACCCTGCGTCCACCAGCACCTGCCAGAAACGCGACACGGCGTTTCCGCTGGGACGCTCGTAGCCGGAGTTCGGAAACGGGTTGAAGGGAATCAGGTTGATCTTGCACGGAAAGTCCCGCAGCAATTCCGCCAACTCCCGGGCATGCTCGCGCTGGTCGTTTACACCCGCCATGAGCGTGTACTCGATGGTGACCACGCGCTTCTGGTCCCGCTGCGCGTCGATGTAGCGCCGCGCGCTGTCCAGCAGCATGCGAATGGGATAGCGCCGGTTCACCGGCACCAGCTGGTCGCGCAGTGCGTCATTGGGAGCGTGCAGCGATATTGCCAGGCTCGCCTCGCTGACCTTGGCCAGGCGGTCCAGCGCCGGCACCACACCCGAGGTGCTCAGGGTGACACGGCGCTTGGAGATACCATAGGCGAGGTCGTCCATCATGAGGTCCATGGAAGCCACCACGTTGTCGAAGTTGAGCAGGGGTTCGCCCATGCCCATCATAACGACATTGGTGACCACGCGGCCCTTGCCGGACTGAAACGCATCGTAGGAATCGATGGCGAGCCAGACCTGACCGATGATCTCGGCGGCACTGAGGTCGCGCTGGAACCCCTGCTTGCCCGTGGAACAGAAGCTGCAATCCAGGCTGCAGCCCACCTGGGAAGACACGCAGAGCGTGGCGCGATTGCCGTCGGGAATAAGCACGGTCTCGACGAGCCCGCCCCCCTCGACGCGAATCAGCCACTTGCGCGTACCGTCGGTGGAGTCATGGCGCGATTCCACGGCGGGCGGACGAACCTCGGCAACCGCCGCCAGGCGTTCCCGCAGCGCTTTGCCCAGATTGCTCATCTGCGCGAAGTCCGTCACCCCCTGGTGATGGATCCACTTCATGATCTGCTGGGCGCGGAAGCGCTTCTCGCCAAGCTCGATGAAGTACTCCTCGAGCTGGGCACGGCTCATCCCCAGGAGATTTACCCGCGTGGGCGCCTCACTGCTGGCGATGAGCTCATCCATAGCGATTCAGCTGCGCTCGCAGATATCGCTGGCAGCGAAGAAGTAGGCGATCTCGCGCTCCGCTGACGCGGCGGAATCCGATCCGTGCACCGCGTTGGCGTCGATGGAGGAGGCGAAGTCCGCGCGGATCGTGCCCGCTTCCGCTTCCTGGGGGTTCGTCGCACCCATGAGTTCCCGGTTCAGGGCGATGGCGTTCTCGCCCTCGAGCACCTGCACACAGACGGGGCCCGAGGTCATGAACTCGATCAGATCGGGGAAGAAGGGGCGCTCACGGTGCTCGGCGTAGAATCCACCGGCCACGTCATCGCTCAGGCGCAGCATGCGCGCGGCCACAATGCGCAGGCCCGCTTTTTCGAAGCGCGCGTAGATCTCGCCAATGTGGTTCTTGCCTACGGCATCGGGCTTAACGATTGAGAGGGTGCGTTCCACCGCCATGATGAATCTCCAGACTGGTTACAGAATTAGCGGAGCCGCGCCGGAACCGGGCCTTTCAGGAGCCGGGCTGACGCTGCGTCCACGTTAGAAAAAGTCGCGGGATTATACGGGCTTTGGGACTCCTTGGCACCTTTCTTGAGACGGGTAAATAATGCCCGTCTGTGCGCCGGAGGCCCAGCCCCTCAGGCCGCCGCGGAGTCCCGCAGCCGTGGCACCACCTCGTGCAGCCGGGCACTGAGGAGTTCCATGTCCGCCGCCGTCGTATAGCGGCCCAGACTGATGCGCAGGGAACTGTGCGCCAGGGCGTCGGGGAGCCCCAGGGCTTTCAGCACATAGGACGGCTGCAGGCTTGCGGAGGAGCAGGCGGAGCCCGTGGACACCGCGAATTCCGGCAGGGACAGCAGCAGGGCCTCACCCTCGACATCGGCGACGCTGATGTTCACACCGCCGGGCAGGCGCTGCTGCGGGTGCCCGTTCAGGGTGACGCCCGGTAGATCCCCCAGGGAAGCGAGGAACTCCTCGCGCAGCATACGCAGGCGCTCACCCTCCTCCGGCAGGGATTGGGCGGCAATCTCCGCCGCCTTGCCCAGACCGACGATCTGGTGCGTGGCCAGGGTGCCGGAGCGCAGGCCCCGCTCGTGGCCACCGCCGTGAATCTGGGCCGCGACGCGCTGGTGCACCGCCCGGCGACAGTACAGCGCCCCCATCCCCTTGGGTCCGTAGAACTTATGCGCCGAAATTGACAGCAGATCGGCACCCAGCGCCTGCACATCGACGGGAATTTTACCCACGCTCTGCGCGGCGTCCACGTGCAGGGGAATCTTCGCGGCGCGGGTGTGCTCGGCGATGGCGGCGATATCGTTCACCGTGCCGATTTCGTTGTTGGCGTGCATGATGGAAACGAGACAGGTGCGCTCGGTGAGGGCCTCCGCCACCGCCCCGGGTCGGATCAGGCCATCGGCGTCCGGCGCCAGACGAGTGACCTCCACGCCGCCGGCCTCCAGCGCGTGGCAGCTGTCGAGCACCGCCTTGTGCTCGATGGCCGAGGTAACCACGTGGGGTCGCTCATTGCCCTCTTCCCGGGCCACCTGCACCACCCCCTTGATCGCGAGGTTGTCCGATTCCGTCGCCCCGGAAGTCCATACGATTTCGCGCAGATCGGCGTTGAGGAGGCTCGCGAGCTGCTGCCGCGCCGCCTCCACAGCCATCTCCGCCTCCCAGCCGTAGCGGTGGGAGCGCGAGGCCGCATTGCCAAAGATACCGTCCCGGGTCAGGCAGCCGGCCATGGCCGCGGCCACCGCGGGGTCCACGGGCGTGGTTGCGAAATAATCGAGGTATACGGGGTTCATCGCGACCGCTCCCGGGCGCGGGCATCCCAGTCCACGGGGTCGATGCGCTTGCGCGTTTCCGTGAGGATGCCGCGCAGGATATTCAGCTCCATCTCGTCCAGGCGCAGGCGGTTGTACAGGCGGCGCAGACGCGGCATGAGCTGCCGCGGCGCAGCGGGGTTCAG
>CAXBBA010000013.1:0-12852 GCA_963973805.1 uncultured Halieaceae bacterium
GGCAAGCCCGGCCAGGGCACCTGCATCGTTCCCGGCAGCGACCCCACGCCCAACTGTGGCGGCGACGGCCAGAGCAGCTGCTGGAACCTCAACCCCAAGCACTGGTGTGACGACGGCAACTCCTACAGCCCCGGCATCGTTCCCAACGAAGGCACCTGCTACCGCAAGTACACCGACGAGGAGTACAAGAACGCGGCCCAGGCCATGGTCAACACGGTAAAACGCGTCGGCCTCGAGAACCCGATCACGAATCTGCGTACCTGTCTGATGAAACCCGAAAACCTGGAGCAGTTACAGCAGGTGATGAAAGATCGCTCAGAGAATGGCTTCAATCGCGTTCTGTCGATCTGCGGTGCGGCTCCCGACGACTTTATCGACTATGGCCGCATGATTCTCGGCTATGCCCCTCAAACGCTCGAGGTCGGCCTGAGTGGCGGCTTGGTGGCCGGTGTGGGTGCCGAAGCCGCCATCAGCTACGCCATTCCCCTGAATTCCCGCCCGGATGGACGCTACTTCATCACCAATGGCCTGGGCGGTGGCGCCGGCCTGGCCGTTGGCGGCGACGTGACCGTGGGCCTCAGCGCCGAGGACGTGCCCCGGGGCCACTGGACTTCTGACAAAGGCCGCAGCGTGAACTTCTCGGGCAAGGCCCTGGGCTCCGTGAGCGTGTCCATCGACTTCCCCGAACGCGGTATCACCCCCAACGGCTTCACCGTGGGCGGTGGCGTGGGCCTGGGCGCCGAGATCGGCACCATTATCTATACCCGGGACCAGTACCTGTACGATTTCTAGGACCCGGGACGTCGGGCGCCATCGATCCGGTGGCACCCGACGGTTCTTTTTTAGCGCTGTTCGCGTCACTATCGCAGCCACGACTCAAACAATTGCTGCGAGACCGACGCCATGAGCGGCTCCCCCGCCATCCCCACCGTTATCGCCGACGACCACGAGATCATTCGCGACGCCATCACCACCCTGCTCCAGCGCATGGAGGATGATGGCTACCACTTCGATATTGTCGGCTACGCCAGCAACGGCATCGAAGCGCTGGCGCTGGTGAAATCGAGCAAGCCCGAACTGCTGTTCCTCGACATCTCGATGCCCTTTGCCAGTGGCTCCGAAATCCTCCATGACCTGCGGCGCTGGAGCCCCGATACCAAAGTGGTCGTGTTCACGGGCCTCACGGGCGCAGCGCTGCTGGCGGGCCTGGTGGACCAGGGTGTGCACGGCCTGTTCAGCAAGGGCAGTCCCGTGGACCTGCTGCGCGACAAGCTGCCGGCGATTCTCAAGGGGGTGCCCGTGGTCGCGGACGATCTGGCAGCGATCATCGAGCAGAGCCAGTCCGCCGCCCTCACCAGCCGTGAGCAGCAGGTGCTGACCATGATCGTGGCGGGCAAGAGCAACAAAGAGATCGCCGCAGAGCTTTTTCTGAGTCCCAAGACCGTGGACAAGCACCGCACCAGCCTGATGGCCAAGCTCGAGGTGCACTCCGTCGCCCAGTTGATGGCCAAAGCGATTCGCGATGGCCTGGTGGTGAGCGAATAGCGTATGGGGTGTTTACCCCATACCGCGCCCGAGCTGCCCCATCCATACTTCGGCCCATGACTCACCCGTTACAGAAGCGACCCTGGCCATGAAGCAGCCTCTGCAGTCCCGCAGCTTAATGCCGCGTAACCTTCTGGCCACCACGAGCGCCGGCGCCGTACTCCTGGCCGCCTCCCATCCGGCGCTGGCATTGACCGAGAAATCGGCGCTCACGCTGACCGACGCCGTGTTCTACACCTTTGGCCTCACCGCAACCGTGCTTTCCCTCGCCATTGTTGTTGCCTACCGCGCCTACAAGTGGGTGAGCTATGTGGTATTTGCCCTGTTCATGCTGCTGACCGTGGCGAGCATGGACGGTACGCTGTACGTACTGTCGGGCGGTGGGGACTTTTCGCTGTGGGTGCTGCCGTTTATCGCCTATACGCTCGGTTCCGCCTTTGGTTACTGGGTGGTGGCGAGCAATCTTGACCCGGGCCATGCCCTGATCCGTCTGCGCCCCTACCTGCTGGCGCTGGCCGTTGTGAGTCTGCTGCTTCCCCTGAGCTCTGTACTGTGGCTCAAGCGCATTCCCCTCAACCTGATGTGGATACCGGCGAACACGCTGTTCCTCGGAATGCTGCTCAGCCAGTGTCTGCCGCCCCTCACCTGGACAGACCTGGGACCGGGGCTGAGCCGGTTTACGCGCATCTTTCCCTTCGCTCTCGGCGCCTATTACCTGCTGGTGCTGGCGATCGAGTTTGGCAGCGAGGGCTGGGGTCAGGCATCGATGAACCAGTTGAACCGCCTTGGGGTGCTGCTGTACGCCGCCTTTGCCGTTACCGTAGTTGTCAGCCGCGCCTTCGCCAGCGCGAAAAAACAGGAAGAGGCAGAGCGCCAGGCCCTGCACCTCGCCCAGAGCGAAGCCGAACTGCAGGCGTCGCTGCTGGCCGCCGAGCGCAACTACCAGCGGGTGCAGCGCCTGGCCCGACAACACCAGACCCAGCTGGCGGCGGTGTCCCACGATCTCAAGCAACCGATCTCGGCGCTGCGCATTGCCATCGACGGGCTGCCGGCGGACTTCGCCAATCGCGATCGCTTTCACCAGGCCGTGGATTACATCGGCAGCCTCGCCCACGAGTTTCTGGAGCACGAACAGAACGCTGCGAACACCGAGCATGCCGCCGACAGCGGACCGGGCGAGAGCGAGGTGGTCAGCACCAGCGTGTTTGTCACCAGCCTGCAGCAGATGTTCACCAGCGAAGCCCAGGCAAGCGGCGTCTCGCTGCGGGTCCACGGCGGCGCGCTGTCGGTGTACCTTCAGCCCCTGCGCGCCATGCGCGTCATGAGCAATCTGGTCAGCAACGCCCTGAGCCATGCAAACGCCCGGCGCGTCATCGTGGCTTTTCGGCCCCGGGGCGACCGGGTGCTGTTTCAGGTGCTGGATGACGGCGTGGGCATGACAGACGAGGTGATGGCGCGCGTGCTCCAGCCCGGCGCCAAAGGTGCAGACTCCCATGGCCACGGCCTTGGCCTGGCCATCGTGAAAGAACTCTGCGACGAACAGGGGCTGGCCTTTGAGCTGCGCTCCCGTCCCGGCAAAGGAACGGCAGCCTGCCTGTTGCTGCCCGCCGCTCCCCCTACTTCAGCGAGGTAATCCCCATGAGAATCACCCTGCGATTTGTGCTCACGCTGCTCTGCATAACCGCATTCCCGGGCGTCGCCGCGGACCGCAGTCCCCTCGACCTTCAGCAGGCGACGCGCATCAATACCCTGAACGGCGAACTGCTGCAGGTCAGCCTCGGCGATGGTCCGCTACGGAACACGATGGTGTCATCCGTATCCATGTTCTACGCCCTGGGCATGCTGGAGGCCGGTGCGCAGGGGCATAGCAAAACCCTGCTGCAAGACCTGCTGCTGCAGAGTCCGGGCGATGTGCAGGAGGCCATAGTCCCCCTGACCCCGGCGCTGGCGCATGAGCCGGCGAACAGCGATACCGCCGGCCGCTTCGTCCTGAGCAATTCGGTGTGGGCCACGAACGGCGCCACGAACCACAAACCGTTTGTGTTTGCCTCGGCGTTCATCGACAGCGTGTCCAGTGCCTTTGCCGCCGAAGCCCGGAGCATCGATTTTCTGGCCCCGGGTGCGGCGATGCCTGTAAACCTGTGGGCAGAGCAAAAAACCCACGGCCTCATCGACCAGATCATCGATGACGAAACGCTGCAGGAGCTTACCTGGCTCATCATCAACGCCGCCTATTTCGAAGGCTCCTGGAAAACCCCCATGGGCCGCCGCCCTCCGAGCGACGACTATCGCTTCAGTACCGAGGGGAGTGAGAGATTGGCGATCGATACGGTCTCGTCAAAGCAACTGCTGCAGGTCGTGGATCACGAAGATGGCTCCGTGACGCTGCGCATCCCCTTCAGCGGCAACCGCTACCATCTGGTAGTGCAGATTCCGGCAACGGATGTGTCCGACGTGGGCGACTGGCTGCGCCAGTACGCCATACCCGGCCAGGCAGAGGCGGTGGATGCCAGCTTCAGCCAGGGCAGCACCTTCGACGTCAGCCTGCGCATGCCGGTATTCAGCTACGGCAATCGCCTGACGCTGAACAAAGATACCCCGGCCACGAAGACCCTGGGCCTTCTGCCCCTGTTTACCGACCATGCCGAACTGCACGGCCTGGTGGATAGCGAGCGCAGCCACCCCGCCGCGCTGGATACCAAGGTCGGCCTGATCCAGCAGGACACGCGCATCGAACTCGATGAGAACGGCGTGAAGGCGGCCGCGGTCACCATGATCGGCGGCATGATCAAAGCCACCGTGGCGCCATACTTCCCGCACCGCCGCATCGTCATAGATCGCCCCTTTGCCTGGAGCATTGTCGAGGGCAGCTCCCGCAGCACCCTCTTCAGCGGCGTGCTGGCCAACCCGGCGAGCAGCTAGGGCGAAAGGATCAACCCTCGCCCCTAAGGCTCGTCGCTCTGCTCACCCTCAAGGCGATGGGTATCGGGAACGATATCGTCGGGCTGGGGCAGCTCCGGTAGCGGTTCCGTGCGCAGGGCAGTACCACTGCGGAACGCGACCGCCGCCGCCGCGTGGTCGCCCACCGCCGTCAGCAAGCGACCCAGCTCCAGGAACACCTCTTCGCCGGGGCGCGCCGCCAGGCTGCGCTCCAGATAATCCCGGGCCCGGGACCACTGGCGCTCCGCCATGGCCAGGCGGCCCAGGCAAAGGAGCAGGTCCCCATCTTCGCTGTGGGTCTTGAGCCAGCCTTCGGCGGTGGCGAGCTGCTTCTGCGCGCCCTCGCGGGGAATGCGTCCGTACAGGCCCACCAGCGCCGGGTTCCACTGCTTCTTCACGCGGCGCACGATCTCTTTCTCGGCCAGCGCCGCCTCGTCGCAGGCAATGAGGGACTCCAGGTAATGGAGCACCACCTCATCGTTGTCGCGCAGGCGCGCGGGGTACTTCTTCCAGCGGGCCTGGAGCATGGCGGTGTCACCGCTCACCGCGGCTTTTTCGAGGAGGTCATGGTGGACCCGCGCCTCCAGCTCGTCGATCTCTACGGGCCCAAGGGCACGGTGCTTGCGCAGCTCGGGAATGAGCGCGGCCATCGCCTCGATGTCCCCCAGCCCGTCATGGGCTCGCAGCAACATCGGCAGGACCTGGGGATGGCGTCCGGGATGGCGCTTCGCTTCCTTGAGCGTCGCCAGGGCGGACTCGTACTGCCGCGCATCCAGCTGCAGCTCGGCCTGGGTCAGGGCGACGGCAATGCCCGCCTCCACGTCGCTGTCCGCAGCCTGGAGCAGGTAGCGCTCCATGGCTTCCGGCTCCTGCAGGCGATAGCTCGCGCGGGCCGCCATGAGGTAGTTCTGCGTCGGGGACTCGCCGTAGCGGGCGCCGCGCAGCAGCTGCTTGCGGGACTTGGCCCAGTTGCCCTCGGCAAAATTGATGAGGCCGCGACTGGTGAGGCGGGCGGACTGGCGCAGACGGCGCTCCCCCGCCCAGTTCAGCACCTGCCCCGGACTGGCGATGAGGCGCGCGAGAAAGCGCAGCGCCGCGTAGAGCACCAGCACCACGGTGGCGATGAGCACGATGCCCACCCAGAAGCTGGTCTCGACGGTGTAGCCACCGTAGGCGATGAGCAGATAGCCCGGCTCCGTTTCGATGAGCGCGACGATACCGACGCCCGCGAGCAGGGCCAGAAGAGCAACGATGAACAGCGTCCGCACGAATCAGCCCTCGCTGCGGCTCAGCCGCACTTTCATGGCCGCATCCAGCGCGGCGAGGGAGCCATTCAGGTCCGGCAGGTCCACGCTCACCCGCTCGTCGCGGATCAGGCGCAGCTCCTGCGCCATGCTCATGGCCGCCTGTTCATCAGACTTGAAGAACTGCGTGACCCAGCCCTCGGCGCGCTCCAGGCTCTGGCGGAACAGCAACTCGTTCCCCGAGAGCATGGCCACCTGGGCCTGCTCCAGCAGCATGCGCATGTTCTGGCGCACCAGGCCCTCGTACTGGGGATCCATCAGGGTCTCCACGGGGGCATCGCGGCGGCTCACCACCACGTACTCCGACAGCTTCTGCAGCGCCAGTTCGTAGCCCTGCACCAGGCGCGTCTTCCAGTCCTCGGCGGGGGCCAGCTCTTCGCCTTCGCCCCGCTCGGGCAGGCGGAACATCACCAGGGCGTCCGTCTGGCGGATCAGCGCATCCAGACGCAGATAGAGTCCCTGGATATCCAGACGGGGAACGGCGCGCAGGGCGGCGAGGTCCGTGGCCACGGCGGCGCGCAGGTCGTGCAGATCCGGATCGTCCATTTCCCGCAGAATGTTGTCGGCACTGCGCAGCAGCGCCTCGGCGGACACCGTGTCGCCGGTCATGATCAGGCGCTGGTTGGCCAGGCGCAGCAGGTACTGGGCTTCGGCGAGGAGCCAGCTCTCGCGGTCCTCCACGCTCAGGTCATTGATGCGCTGCTGCTGTTCCCGCAGGCTGCTGCGCAGGGTGGCGATCTGCTCCGAGAACTCCTTGCGCAGGCCGTCGCCGGACTGCGTGGCCAGGGTTTCGAGGCGCTGCAGATTGCGCTGCTGCTCGGCGGCGACGCGCTGGCGATCTTCATCCGCCCGCTCCTGGCGCGCGGCCATCCCCTCGATTTCGAGTTCGATCTGGCGGCGCAGGTTGTCGCGCATCTGGTCAAAGGTGGTGTCGTCCTGGCCCGAAACGGACTCCAGGCCCTGCACCCGCTGCAGCAGCAGGCCCTCGCGGCGCTGCATGTCCATCATCAGGTAGAAACCACCGGCGGCCACCGCGATCACGAGGATCAGGGCCAGCCAGGCGATGGGGGCGGCGGTGGAGCGGGGAGCCGCCGCCACCGGGGCAACCGCCGCGGCGGGCGGCGGCGCTACGGGCGGCGGTGAAGCCGGGGCGCTGCTCTCTGCCGGGGCCTCGGCGGCGGGTTCTGGCAGCGCCTGCTCTGCGGCGCTGTCGCCGGCATCCTGTGCGGCTGTTTGTTCGGCACCCGGTTCAGCACCCGCGGCGGACTTCTCCACGGCGGCGCTGTCCTCAGAAACGGACTCGTTGCGCTCGGCGTCGTCGTCCCAGTCCTTCTTGTCACTCAAAACCCGTTCTCCCCAGGGTTGGCGTCCCGCCAGGTATCCACTGCCGTGATTACCGCCGGGTCCGATGCGTTCTCTGTGCGCACAACGCTCTGCCAACCCAGCTCCCGGGCCTGATCGGCCACACGGGGAGACGGTACCAGCAGGGTTATGCGGGCTAAGTTAGTGTGTTCCCGCGGTTGAAGCAAACCGCTCAGCAGGGCGAGCCCCTCGCCGCTGCTGACCAGAATCAGTGCGACCGGGTCCCGGGCCAGATCTGCCCGCAGCGCCCCGGCGTCGTGGGGAACCGCGGAGCGGCGATAGCAGCACAGGGAATCGACGCGCGCCCCCCGGGCCTGCAGGGTTTCGGCGATCATCTGGCGCCCACCCTCACCGCGGACGATGAGCACTTTCTGACCGTCCACCTGCGTCAGCCCCTCCAGGGCCAGCAGCCCTTCGCTGTTCATCTCGCGCTCGGGCCAGGTGACCTCCAGTCCCGCCGCCTGCAGCACCGCCGCCGTGCTCGCCCCCACGGCCCAGCAGCGCGGCCCCAGGGGGTGCTGGGGCCAGAACTCGTCGATGCGTTCGAGGCCCACGCGGGCGGCGTTGGCGCTGACAAAGATCAGGTGGTCGAACAGGTCCAGGTTCTGCACGCGCTGGCGATCCGCGCCGTCCAGGGGGTCGATGGGCTCGATCTTCAGCAACGGCAGCGCCGACACCTGCAGCCCGCGCTGGCCCAGGGCCTCGACGAGCTGGGTGGACTGCTCCACGGGACGGGTGACAAGCACGCGCATGTCAGCGTCCGTAGACCTCCGCGAGAATGTCGGCAGCGCCGGCCTCAAGGAGCAAATCTGCCACGCGCACGCCCAGGGCTTCGCCTTCACAGCGGTGCCCCCGGGCCTCGGCGCGCAGGGTGCTGCTGCCGTCCGGGCGTCCCACCAGGCCGCGCAGCCAGAGCTGGTCGCCCTCGTGCACCGCATAGGCCGCGATGGGAACCTCACAGCCCCCTTCCAGGCGGCGATTCAGGGCCCGCTCCGCGCGCACCCGCTCTGCGGTGGGGCCGTGGTGCAGGGGCTGGAGCAGCTCCCGGGTACGGGCATCGCTGGCGCGCAGCTCAATGCCCACGGCACCCTGGCCACCGGCGGGCAGGGAATCCGTGACCGGGATGGCGCTGCGGATGCGCTCCGCCATGTCGAGGCGCAGCAGCCCGGCGCAGGCCAGGATGATGGCGTCGTACTCACCCTCATCGAGCTTGCGCAGGCGCGTGTTCACGTTGCCGCGCAGAAACTTCACTTCGAGGTCCGGTCGCCGCTCGCGCAGCTGGCATTCGCGGCGCAGGCTGGACGTACCCACCTCCGCCCCGGCGGGCAGGGCCCCGAGGTTTTCGTAGCGGTTCGACACAAAGGCATCCGCCGGCTCTTCGCGCTCGCAGATCACCCCCAGTTCCAGGCCTTCGGGGAACTCCATGGGCACGTCTTTCATGGAATGCACGGCGATGTGGGCGCGCTCGTCCAGAAGCGCGGTCTCCAGCTCCTTCACGAACAGGCCCTTGCCCCCCACCTTGGCCAGGGGCACATCCAGAATCTGGTCTCCGCGACTGGTCATGCCCAGCAGCTCCACTTCGATTCCAGGGTGCGCGGCCTGCAGGGCGTCGCGAACATAGTAGGCCTGCCAGAGCGCGAGGGGACTTTCGCGGGTGGCGATAACGATATCTGCTGCCATGAAAACCATCGATGAGAGAAACCCCCGCAGTTTACCACCGACGCGGCATACGCGGCCCCCAACGTTCGTCGATCAGCGCCAGCCCAGGCGCTCCCGCAGCGACGTCACGTGGCGGCGACTGACCTGGGGCTGCACCGCCACGCCGTCGAGCTCCAGCACCCAGCCCTGCTCCGCGCGGGACAGGCACTGCACGTAGCCCAGGGCGACCAGGGCATTGCGGTGCACGCGCAGAAAACGGCCGGCGTAGCGCTCCTCGAGCTCCTTCAGCGTCTCGCTGAGCAACAGCTCCCCATCCGGGGCACAGGCGCGCACGTACTTGTCTTCGGCGAGGAAGCAGCGCACCTCCGCCAGGGGCAGGCGCTGGGTGCCCCGGTGCCCGCTGGACACCACGTCCTCCCCGGCCGGCCTCACGCCCAGGGCCTGCAACTGGGCCCGGTTCACCCGCGTGGCGGCGCCCAGGGCCCGCTCCAGCTCCCGCTCGCGCACGGGCTTGAGCAGATAGGCGATCGCCTGCTTGTCGAGGGCCTCCAGGGCGTATTCGTCGTAGGCCGTGCAGAAGATCACCGCCGGGGGGGACTCCTGCTCGCTCAGGCGCGCCGCCACCGCCACGCCATCGGGGCCGGGCATGCGGATATCCAGCAGCACGATGGCGGGATCAAAGCTCGTGCACTGCGCCAGCGCCTCGTCGCCATTCGCCGCCTCGGCCAGCTCCGCGTCGGGCTGCAGCTTCGCCAGCAGGCGCCGCAGGCGCTGGCGCGCCAGTGCTTCGTCATCGACGATGAGGATTCTCACGGCGCCCCCTCCGGTGCCAGCAGCGGCAGGCACAGCCTGGCGACGAAGCGCTCGCCCTGGCGCTCGGCGAGCAGGGTGCCTTCGCGACCAAAGCGGGCATCCAGGCGCTGGCGGATGTTGTCCAGGGCCATGCGCTGACCGCTTCCCACTTGCCCCGCCGGCTGCTCCGCCAGGGGGTTTTCGACCACGACGCACAGCCTGGCACCGTCGCGGGCGGCGGCGATGCGCACCGTGCCCCCCTCGGGCCGCTGGGCAATGCCGTGGTAAACCGCATTCTCGACCAGGGGCTGCAGCAACAGAGCGGGGATCTTCTGGCTGCGCAGCGCATCATCCATCTCCCACTGCACCTGCAGGCGCTCCCCCAGGCGCAGCCCCTCGAGCTCCAGGTACAGCTCGCAGAGATGCCACTCCTCATCCAGGGTACTGTCGCGGCCCTCGTCCTTGAGCGCAGCGCGGAACAGTTCCGCCACATCCTCCACCGCCTGCTCCGCCCGGTCCGGCTGGATCGCGATCAGGCTGGCGATGCTGTTGAGCGTGTTGAATAGAAAGTGCGGGCGGATGCGGGCCTGCAGCGCATCGAGGCGCAGCTGCAGCTCGCTGCGCTGCTGCAGGGCCACCCGCCGCTGCAGATAGGCGTAGCGCAGGGCGATGGCCGCCAGCACCAGGGCCACCAGTACGTTGCGCAGCAGAAACGACAGCGAGCTCTCCCCCGGCGCCATCAGCAGGGGGAAGTTGTGATAGACGATGGCGCTGGACAGCGCCACCACCGTCGCCACCACGGCGAGGCAGCTGGCCGTGGCGGGCAAGGTGCCCAGATGCAACAGGCGTGGCCGCAGGCGACACAGCAGCGCCATGGACAGCAGCGTATTCCACTGCAGGAACAACGAGCCCGTCGCCAAGGCCTGCCAGGAAAAAGCCCCGAGGGGACCCAGGACCAGCACGTGGAGCAACACGATCAGCTCCGCCAGAAGCACGGCGAAGAACACCGCGGGGGCGGCGCAGAAGTCCGGAAGGAAGAATCCCTCGGACCCGGGCCGGCGGGATTCCCCGTCGGATGGCCGCATCTGCTGCATGGAAATCTCCGAACCTGGTTGCGCGATCACCGCGCCACAACCCGGGCAGCTGAGCCCCGGGGCGCTGGTATACTTGCACGCCTTCCATACCGGGACAAGCATCGGCACGGTCCCGCCATTGTTCACAAGGAGCAGCAATTCATGTCGCAGCAGGACGGCAACGACAGCCTTTGGGGCGGCCGGTTCAGCGAAGCCACAGACAGCTTCGTACAGCGTTTCACCGCATCAGTCACCTTCGATCAGCGCATGGCCGCCCAGGATATCCGCGGGTCCCTCGCCCACGCCGCCATGCTTGAGGCCAGCGGCGTGCTCACCGCCGACGAACACAAGGCGATACGCGACGGCCTGGCCACGGTGCAGCAGGAGATCGAGGCGGGCACGTTCCCCTGGTCCATCGAGCGCGAAGACGTGCACATGAACATCGAAGCGCGCCTCACCGCGTTGATCGGTGACGCGGGCAAGAAGCTCCACACGGGGCGTTCGCGCAACGATCAGGTCGCCACGGACATCCGCCTGTACCTGCGCGATGCCATCGACGCCATCGCCGGCGAACTCACGCGCCTGCAGCGCGGCCTGGTCGGTCTGGCGCAGACCCACGCCGCCACGGTCATGCCCGGCTTCACGCACCTGCAGGGCGCCCAGCCCGTGACCTTCGGCCACCACATGCTGGCGTGGAACGAAATGCTGGAGCGGGACCACGGCCGTCTGCTGGACTGCCGCAAGCGCATGAACGTCTGCCCCCTGGGCGCGGCGGCACTGGCGGGCACGACCTTTCCCATCGATCGCAGCATGACCGCCGCCGCCCTGGACTTCGACGCGCCCACGCGCAATTCCCTGGATTCCGTATCGGACCGGGACTTCGCCATTGAATTCAGCGCCTTCGCCGCGCTGCTGGTCACGCACCTGTCGCGCATGAGCGAAGAGCTGGTGCTGTGGACCTCGGCGCAGTTCCGCTTTGTGGAGTTGCCCGATCGCTTCTGCACCGGCTCGTCGATCATGCCCCAGAAAAAGAACCCGGATGTGCCCGAGCTGGTGCGCGGCAAGACCGGCCGGGTGAACGGCCACCTCGTGGCCCTGCTGACCCTCATGAAGAGCCAGCCCCTGGCCTACAACAAGGACAACCAGGAGGACAAGGAACCCCTCTTCGACGCGGTGGATACGGTGCTGGACTGCCTGCGCGCCTTCGCCGACATGGTGCCCCACATCCAGCCCCGCGCCGAGGTGCTGCGCGTGGCCGCCGCCGCGGGCTTCGCCACCGCGACGGACCTGGCGGACTACCTGGTGCGCAAGGGCCTGCCGTTCCGCGACGCCCACGAAGTGGTCGGCAACGCCGTGGCCGCAGGCGTGGAGCGCGATGAGGATCTCGCGGACATGCCCCTGGAGCTGCTGCAGAGCTTCAGCGACCTTATCGAAGAGGACGTTTTCTCGGTGCTGACCGTGGAAGGCTCCGTCGCCGCCCGGGATCACCTGGGGGGAACGGCGCCGACGCAGGTCACCGAGGCCGCACGCCAGGCCGCCGAACGCCTGGACGCACGCTGACCCGAAGCCCTCCGGGGCATCGCCCCGGGCATCGGGCGGGTTTATACTGGCGGATTTGCCGGTAGATCACTTTCTGATGTCCAATTTGCTCACTCCGGGGCCCGCCCGGCCCCCGCGCCGGGATCATCCCCGCAGCGCCACGCGTGCGGGGATCCCGCGTCGCCGTCTGTTCCTCGCCCTGGCCGCCAGCTCCGCGCTGCTCACCGCCTGTGGCCAGATGGGCCCGCTGTACCAGCCCGATGAGGAAGCCCCCGCGGCGCCGCGCAACGGCTCCGATGACGCCGAGAGACCCGACGGCCCCGGCGGGCCTGGTGGCCCCGACACCCGGGAAGGAGAGCCGTCGTGACCTTCGCCTATCGCAACGGCACGCTCTTCGCCGAAGGAGTGGACTGCCAGACCCTTGCCGAATCCGTCGCCACGCCCACCTACGTCTACTCCCGCGCCGCCATGGAGAACGCCCTGGATGAATACCAGCACGCGCTCGCCGGACAGGAGCATCTGGTGTGCTACGCCGTCAAGGCGAACTCCAATATCGCCGTGCTCGACGTGCTGGCACGGCGCGGCGCCGGCTTCGACATCGTCTCCGGCGGCGAGCTCGATCGCGTGATCGCCGCAGG
>CAXBBA010000014.1:0-12816 GCA_963973805.1 uncultured Halieaceae bacterium
ATGAGGCTGTTTTTTGTCCTGGCGCTTTTCGCGAGTGCGATAGCCCGGGGAGATGAGCACACGCCCTCGCTGGATGATGACGTTGTCCTGGCGGTGATCGCCTACGATGTGCCGGAGTTGGTCGAAGAGCAGTTACTGCCTTTCGAGGAAGCTACCCGGCGTCTCATGCCCGAGGTGGACCTCCATGTGCAAGTGGTGACCTTCGATGAGATGGAAGCGGGCATTGCCGAAAACCGTTTCGATCTTGTCCTCACCGATCCCTATCACTACCTGCCGCTGCGCGAGACGAGCAGCCTGGCGCAGGCCTTTGCCACGATCGCCCGTGGTTCCGATGCGGGACCCGTGACCAGCATGGGCAGCACCGCCGTCACCCTCGCTGATCGCGACGACCTGCAAAGCTTCACAGACCTTCGCCGCATGCGCGTGGCGTTGACGGACCGGCGCTCTGCCAGCGGTTTCGCTCTCCCTGTGGCGGAGCTGCACGCCGCGGGGGTGGATCGCAGTGACCTGCGGTGGCTTGAATTCGGCGGCGATTATGGGGCGCTGCAGGCAGTGTTATCGGGGCAGGCCGATGTGGCTTTTCTGCGCTCCGGTTTCATCGAGACCCTGGCCCGTCGCGGTGAACTGGATTTGGGCAGGCTCAAGGTACTGAACCGCCAGAATCTCGCGGACTATCCCTTCGCCGTTTCCACGAAGCTGGTGCCGGAATGGCCACTGGTATACCTGGGAGGGACGCGGCCCCGCCTGATGCTGCGTTTCCTCGGACTGGCGCTGCGGCGTCCGGGGGGCATGGAAATCACGACCTTCGGTGCGGTGACGGGAATCGTCCTCGCTTCGAGTTATGACTCCTTCGAAAATGAATTGCGAGCCCTGGCGCTTACGCCCTTCGATAACGCGCCAGGGGTTTCCCTGGCGGATATCTGGGAGTCCCATCGCAACGGGGTGCTGGCGGTGGCATTTACGGCTCTGATCGTCGTTTTTCTGCTCGTGGCCCTGGCGGAGCGGAATCGCCGCCTGGAAGGTGTTTGGCGGGACCTGCGTGATGCCCACCGTTCCCTGGAGCAGGACCGTCGTCGCCTTGCGGATCTCAATCGTCACTTTGAGTTGTTTCTGGATCGCACCACGGATTTCATTTATTTCAAGGATGCCTCCCGGCGCTACATATTTGGCAGCACGGCGATGGCTCGGCTCTCGGGGCATCAGGATCGCCATGACCTGGAGGGCAAAACGGATCTGGATCTGTTGCCCCCGGAAATAGCCCAGGAATACTACGATCAGGAGAACAGTCTCTTCGAAACGGGAGAGGCGATCGTGGACTTGCGTCAGCGCTACCAGCGCGAGGATGGTTCCACGGGTTGGGTGTCCACCTACAAGTGGCCCGTACTGTCGCCGGACGGGAAGCAGGTGCTGGGGCTGTTCGGCATCAGCCGGGACGTGACGCTGCTGCACGACCACGAGCAGCAGCTGGAGCAGGCGGCCCACTATGATGCGCTCACGGGCCTGCCAAATCGCAGCCTGCTGTTCGATCGCCTGACCCAGGCCATGGCCGCGGCGGAGCGGCGGGAGACGGAAATCGCTCTGGTCTACCTGGACCTGGATCACTTCAAGGAGATCAATGACAGCCTGGGGCACGCGGCCGGGGATGATTTACTCACCCGGGTCGCCGAGACCATGCTCTCGGGTCTGCGGCGCTCCGATACCGTTGCTCGCATCGGTGGTGATGAGTTTGTGGTGTTACTGGGGGACCTGAAGTCCCGGAAGGAATGCATGGTGCTGCTGGATCGCCTGCTGGTGGCAATCGCGGCTCCCATGATCATCGCGGGGGAACCCGTATCGGTGACCGCGAGCGCTGGCCTGGCATTCTTTCGGGGTGGTATGGAACTTGGCCCGGACCGATTGCTTCGCGAGGCGGACCAGGCGATGTAT
This sequence comes from uncultured Halieaceae bacterium, assembly GCA_963973805.1. Taxonomy (GTDB): domain Bacteria; phylum Pseudomonadota; class Gammaproteobacteria; order Pseudomonadales; family Halieaceae; genus Congregibacter. Next base: position 1,927 of record CAXBBA010000014.1, read on the forward strand.
CGCGCCAAGGAAGCGGGGCGCAATCGCTACCGGGTTCTGGATAACACGCTGCAGGGTAGGCAAGACGATTTTCTCGGGCGCCTCGATCACGCCATAGAGCAGGGCGAGTTTGAGCTCGTTTACCAGCCGGTCGTGGACATGCACAGCGGAGCGGTGGTCGCGGCGGAGGCCCTGCTGAGGTGGCGGGTCGACGATGAAACGCTGCTGCTGCCCGATGAGTTTCTTCCGGCGGTGTTTGGGCATCCCAGGGCGCAGGCGCTGGAGCGTTGGGTTCTGAGGGAAGCGCTGGAACAGCAGCAGCGTTGGATCGAGAGTGACCTGAGGGTGCGAATCCATGTGAACGTCACGGCGTGTCAAGTCGGTCGGGAGGGGTTCGTGGAGCAGCTGCGGAGCCTGATGCGGGAGCTGGGGGCGCCGACGGAAAACGCGCTGTCCCTGGAGATTCTCGAGTCCGCCGCCGTAGCCGACAGCGGGGCGATCAACGCGTTGATTGATAGCTGCCGGGAATTCGGTGTGGGTTTTGCCCTGGATGACTTTGGTACCGCTTACAGTTCCCTCGCGCACATCAAGGATGTGCATGCGGGCTGTGTGAAAATCGATAAGCGGTTCGTGAAGTCCATGTTCGCCAGCTACGACGATTTCTCGCTGCTGGCGGCCATGCTGGCCATGGCCCGGGCCTTCGACCGGGATGTGGTTGCGGAAGGCGTGGAGTCCGTGGAGCAGGGGCGTATGCTGGTGATGCTCGGATGCCGCGTTGCTCAGGGCTTCGGCATTGCCCGACCCATGCACGCCGAGCGCTTCCTTGCGTGGTCCCGGGAGTGGCAGCCGGACCCGAGTTGGCAGGAGCTCGCGGACGTGGATCCCACGGTACTTTCCGAGGGTTGGAGTCAGGGGCGCGCGACCTGGTTGGAGCAGAAACAGCTCATGGCCGGGGGCTGAGTAATTAAGTCTGTGGGCCGCCCCGGTCCGGCTCAGTCGAGCATTGCCTTGAGCAGTGCCTCGACGGAGCGGGCCAGGGCATGGAGGTTGTAGCCGCCCTCCAGCGACGCGACAATGGGGCAGAATTCCTGCTCCGCCGCCAGACGCACCAGCTCTTCCATCACCCAGCCGTAGTCGCTGTCCATCAGGTTGAGGCCTGCCATATCATCGGCGAGGTGGGCGTCGAAGCCGGCGGACACCAGCAGCATCTGGGGTCTGTGGGCCTGCAATCGCGGTAACCAGAATTCACTCACGGCCATACGGAACTCATCGCTTCCTGCGCCCGCTGCGAGGGGGGCGTTGACGACGTTCTCCGCGCTGGGGATATCCCCCGAATTGGGATAGAAGGGATGCTGGAACGTGGAGCAGAACAGCACCCGGTCGTCGCCGGCTACGATGTGCTCCGTGCCGTTGCCGTGATGCACGTCGAAGTCCACGATCGCGACGCGCTCCAGGCCATGGTGTTCCAGGGCCTGGTAGGCGCCCACGGCGATGTTGTTGTAGAAGCAAAAACCCATGGCCTGGTTGCGTTCGGCGTGGTGCCCCGGCGGTCTCACGCCGCAGAAAACGCGATTGGCTTCCCCCGCCATCGCCAGGTCTACTCCCAGGGCAACAGCGCCCGCGGCGCGCCGTGCAGCGCGCAAGGTATGGGGTCCCATGGTGGTATCCGCATCGACCCAGACGGTGCCCTCACTCGGCGACCGTTGCTCCAGGTCATCCAGATAGCTGCGATCGTGGACGCGCTCCAGAAGGGCGTCATCCACCAGGGGGGCATCGTAGTGCCGCAGAGCCATATCGAGACCGGAGGCGATGAGGCGGTCGTTGATCGCTGACAGGCGCTCGGGGCATTCCGGATGACCTGGACCCATATCATGGGCCGCGCAGTCCGGGTGTGATATGTATGCTATCGCCATTACTGAATTTGGGCCCGATTCGCCTGTAACAGGGCTCTGACTATCGCGGCCACGTCACGAGACGTCAATATGCGACCTCATGTTTTACAGAACCTCTTCGAGCCCCGGTCCGTAGCGCTGGTGTGTGAGAGCCTGCGCAGCGGAAGCACTGCAGAGCTGCTGATGGAGCACATGAGTGCCGGCAGCTTCACCGGTGAGCTGGTGGTGGTCTGCAAGGAGCCTCCGCCGGAAGCGTCCATAGCTCACTATCCCGATTTTTCCAGCGTCGCCCGCGTGGTGGACCTGACGGTCATGGTGTTGCCCACGGCGCGGGTCCCCGCGCAGCTGCGCGCCTGTGCGGAGCACGGGTGCCGGGCGGTGATTCTCATTACCCCCGATGGCGGCGAGCGGGAGCAGCGACGGCCCGGGCTCACCAGCGAAATCCTCGATATCGCCGATACCTACGACATTGCCTTGCTGGGGCCCGACAGCCTCGGTGTGATCCGCCCCCGGGTCGGCCTGAATGTCATTGCTTCACCGAATCGGGTGCGTGCCGGATCCGTGGCCCTGCTGGCGCAATCCGCGGGGTTCTCCAATGCGCTGCTGGACTGGGCGGAGTCGAACAGCTTCGGCTTCTCCCTCGTGGCGACACCGGGAGCGGGGCACGGTGTGAACGTCGGCGAACTGCTCGACTTTCTCTCCGTGGATGGCCAGACCCGAAGTGTTCTGGTGTACCTCGAGACCATTACCGATGCCCGGACCTTTCTCAGTGGGCTGCGCACCGCCGCTCGGGTAAAGCCGGTGCTGGTACTGCGTTCGGGGCGTTCGGCAGCGGGGGAGAAGGCGGAGACGATGGCCGACCGGGTCTTCGACGCTGCCGTAGCGCGGGCGGGTGCGGTACGGGTGAATACGGTGCACCAGCTCTTTACCGGTGCCCGCGCTCTCATGGCGGGAACACGGGTCAAGGGCAATCGCCTCGCTATCGTGACCAACGCGTCGGGGCCGGCGCGCATGACCCAGGATCGCGCGGCGCGGCGCGGCGTCAGCCTGCCGGTTCCGTCGGGCAAGAGTGAAGTGGAGATCAAGGCCCGGGTGCCGGGGGCGCGTCTCGTGGGCAGCGCGTTCGATCTGTTGGGAGACGCGGGGCCCGATGCCTACCGCGATGCCACGGCGACGCTGCTGGCGGACGGGAACTACGACGCGGTGCTTGCGCTGCTGACCCCCCAGCGCGTAACGGATCCCGTTGCCTGCGCCCGGGCCTTGCTCGAGGCGGCGCGGGACGCGCGCAAACCGGTCCTCGCCTGCTGGATGGGGCAGGATCGCGTCGCCGAGGCACGCTCAGTGCTGGCAGAAGCGAACATCCTGCAGTTCACCAGCCCCGAGCGATGTCTGGATGCGTTTTCCTATCTGGCCGCCTACGAACGGCATCAGGCCGTGCTGCTCCAGGCACCATCGCCCCAGAGCGCTCCTACGCCGCCGGACCTTGAGGGTGCCCGCCTGATGATCGAAGAGGCGATCAGCCAGCGGCGGAATCGTCTGACCACCTCCGAGGCCAAGGCGCTCCTGGCCGCTTTTCACATACCCGTGCAGCACAGTCTCAACGTCAATTCTCCCGGCGATGCCCTGGTGGCTGCGGAGACGCTGGGTTTGCCGGTCACGCTGCACATCAACAGCTCGGAGGATCTCGACGACGATGTGCTGCTGCCCTCGCGCAGCGTGCGCGATGCCCCGTCAGTGCGCAGCGCCTATCGCGATATCATGGAAGAGATGGAGCAGCGCCACCCCGACGCCAGGGTCAGTGGCGTGGGAGTGCAACGCCTGCGGGATCGGGGTGGTGCAAGGGAACTGCAGGTGGCGGTGGAGCACGATGAGGATTTCGGTCCCGTAATCCAGCTGGCTCCCCTGTACGGCAGTGGTGCCAGCCGGCCGGCGGTGAGCCTGCCGCCCCTGAACCTGTTCCTCGCCCGGGATCTGATGAGCCGGGCACTGGTGGAAACCCCGGATCTGGTGCGCGGGGAGCAGGAACAGCAGCAGCTACTGGACCTGCTGATGCGCATCTCGGAAATCTGCTGCGAGCTGCCGGAGGTGCGACGCCTGCTCATTCGTCCGGTGGTGCTGAGCGCTGATGCGCTGCAGGTCCACGACGTGCGCATCGCCATCGCGCCGCCGGAGACCTCCACGCGGCGCTACGGACATATGGCGATCCACCCCTATCCCCACACGATGTCCCGGCGCTGGCAGCTACCCGATGGCCGTGACGTGATGATCCGCCCCATTCGTCCCGAAGACGCCGCCATGGAGCAGGCCTTTGTGGACAGCCTTTCGGCGGAGAGCCGCTACAACCGGTTCATGTATCGCTTCGACAAGCTCACGCCGAAGATGCTCGCGCGCTTCACGCAGATCGACTACGACCGCGAGATGGCCCTCGCGGTGGTGCTCAAGGACCGCAATGAGGAGTCCCGCATCGTTGCGGTGGCACGCTACGTGGCCAATCCCGACGGCCAGTCCTGTGAGTTCGCCCTTACGGTAGCTGATGACATGCAGCGCATGGGCCTCGGGCGGCAAACCATGCAGAGTCTCATGAACGCCGCTCGGGACCGGGGCCTGGAGATCATGGAGGGTGACGTGCTGGCGAGCAATCGCAAGATGCTGAGTCTCTGTGAGAGTCTGGGTTTCCGTCTGGCGCGCAACCCCGACGACGTCGAAGTCGTCAGCGTGCGCCGGCACCTCTAGCGTTGGATCATCCGTCGGGCAGGGGCTGGGAGTTCCCGCTCAGGAGCGCCCGGACGCGAAACTCCAGGTCCATCACGTGGGGGTCGTGGTCTCCCAGTTGGCGCAGGGCCTCGGCGAGCTGCAGCAGGTAGTCAGCGTTTCTGCCGCTGGGTCCCTCGCGCGCGGCGATCTGCGCCGCGATGGCGTCCGCGTGGTCATCCCCCAGAAAGGCGGGATTGTCTTCAGCAGCGATGTAGAAGGTGCCCGTTACCGTCTCTTCCCGGTGGTCCAGATAGAGGCGCGTGCGATGCCGCTCGTAGCCGTTCTTCTCGCGGTGGTCCAGGTGCTCGAAGACTTCCGCCTGCACCAGATAGGCGATGCCCCGGCACAGCGTTCCGGGGGAGCGTACCAGCGTGACCACGCGCCCCGGGTCCTGGGGCGTGCCCCGGTGATCGTGGGAGCCCTGCCAGAAGCGCCGCGCCCAGCCCCGCAGCGTGGCGACCTCCCGGGTCTCGTAGGGAAAATCGACCTTGTAGATGAGGGAGCCGTAGCCAAAAACCCAGTGCTGCGATGTTGTCATGACGTTGTCCGTAGTCCGAGGCTGCAAGTGTACCGATCAGCAGGGAAAACGGCGCGGCCTGCGCTATCATGCTGGGGAAATATTGCGTGGGGAACCCGGGCCATGGAGCGCGTGGCTGGCATTCCTGATGTGCTGCAACCCCGTCTGACGGAGAATAAAAAATGAACTTTCAAACCCTTCCGGCGTTCCTGGACCACTGGGCTGAGACCCGCGGCGACAAAATCTGGTTGCGAGACCTGCGCGAAGAAGGCAGTGACGACTACAGCTGGGCAGAAGCGCGGCGCCAGGTGAACGCGGTGGCGGCGGCGCTGGAATCCCGCTTCGGCCACGGCGAGAAAATGATCGTGCTGTCGCGCAATCGCCCCCACTGGTTCCTCGCGGACCTGGCCACGATCCGCTCCGGTAATGTGACGGTCAGCATGTTCACGACCCTGCCGCCGAGCACGGCCCGGTACATTGCCGAGTTCACGGAGGCGAAGGTGATTTTCGTCGGCGAGAGCCCCAACTGGGAGTCCGTTCGTCCCGTGCTGCCGCCGGATATTACCGTGGTCACGCTGCCCGGTGTGAGCGTTGAAGGAGATCACCTCACCTGGGAGCAGCTGCTCGAAGAGGGCGAGGGCCGGGATCCGGACTATGCATGCCAGGGCGGGGACATGGTTTCCCTCGTGTTCACGTCGGGCACTACGGGCTTGCCCAAGGGGGTGATCCAGACCCACGACAGCAATGTGATACCCATCCGCCGTTTCATCAAGGCTTTTGGGCTCCGGGACCAGCCGCGGTACTTTTCTTACCTGCCCCTTTCTCACATCGCCGAACGGCAGATTGTCGAGTATTCCTCGCTGTTCTGTTGCGGGGAGGTCAACTTCAACGAATCCCTCGAAACCGTTCTCCGGGATCTGCAGCGAACGCGGCCCCATATGTTTTTCGGGCCACCGCGTATCTGGGAGCAGTTTCAGCAGGCGGTGCTGGGTAAGTTTGGTGGCCAGGACGCGCTGGAGTCGGCGCTGGCCGAGGACCCCGAGGGCATTGGCAGTCTGGTGCTCGATACCATGGGGCTGGGAGAGGTGGAGTATTGCCTGACGGCGGCGGCGCCCACACCGCCGCCGCTGATTCACTGGTGGCAGTCCCTGGGCCTGACCCTGATGGAAGGTTTTGGCCAGACGGAGGCCATGGGGCTCATTGTAAGTGGGCCGGACTCCCGGCGCATCGGTTCCATCGGCAAGCCCATTGGGGAAGTGGAGTTCAAGATCACCGACGAGGGCGAACTGGCGGTCCGGGCCGATGGCTGCACGCCCGGGTACTACCGGGAGCCGGAGAAAACTGCCGAACTGATTCAGGACGGCTGGCTGCACACCGGCGACAAGGTCCGCGTCGATGAGGACGGATTCCTCTACATAACGGGTCGCGTAAAGGATTACTTCAAGACCATACAGGGCAAGTTTGTCGCACCGCCACCGATCGAAGGCATGTTCGCCGAAAACCCTCTGGTGGAGCAGCAGTGCCTGATGGGTCGGGGCTTCTCCAAGACCGTCATGGTGGCCGTGCTCACGGAAGCCGCGCGCAGCGTGGACCGCGCGTCCGTGGAGGCCAGCATCCGCGAGAGCGTAGCGGCGATCAACGATCAGGTTGAGAAGCACGCCCGCATCGGCGCTGTGATCCTCAGCGAAGAGCCCTGGAGCATCGAAAACGAAATCCTCACACCGACCATGAAGATCAAGCGCGACACCATCGACGCGCGTTTTGGCGAAATCGGTGAGCGCCTGGCCCGGGAGTCTGCGGAGTCCGGGCAGGTACTTCTGCACTGGGCCTGACGTTTATGACTGCAGAAGCGCAACAGGTGTGGGTCGATGCCGATGCCTGCCCGGTACCGATCAAGGAGATCCTGTACCGGGCGGCGAAGCGTGCTTCCTGCCCGGTGACATTCCTGGCCAACCACGCCATGAGTATTCCTCCATCGCCCCATCTGAGCTTCGTGCAGGTGCCTTCGGGGCTGGATGTGGCGGACAACGAGATTCTGCGGCGCCTCAACCCGGGAGACCTGGTCGTGACCCAGGACATTCCCCTGGCCGCCGAAGTGGTAGAGGCGGGCGCTCAGGCGATCAGCCCCCGGGGCATGCCCTTCACTGCCGAGACCGTTCGCTCACGACTGGCGGTGCGGAACCTGATGACGGAGCTCCGCGACAACGGTGTGCGTACCGGTGGACCGCCGCCCCTGGACAATCAGGACAAGCAGCGCTTTGCCAATGCCCTGGATCGCTGGCTGGCGCGGCGACGTAGCTGAGGCTCCCTCGCCACCCGGGGTCAGGACAGAAACTCGCCGCGCGTCGCCTGGTTGTCCTTGAAGGCTCCGCCGAGGGCGGTGGTGCGCGTTGAGGAGTTGCTGTCCATCACGCCCCGGGCTTTGACGCAGTAGTGCGCGGCGTTGATGGTAACCGCGACATCGTCGGTCTCAAGGAGCGTTTGCAACGCCACGAGAATCTGCTGCGTCAGCCGTTCCTGCACCTGGGGGCGCTGGGCGAAGAAGCGCACGATGCGGTTGATCTTGGACAGTCCGATGATGCGTTCCCCGGGGATATAGGCCACACGCGCCATGCCGTCGATGGTCACGAAGTGGTGTTCGCAGGTGCTCACGACGTCGATGTCGTCCACCAGTACCATCTCCTCCACCTGCATTTTGTTTTCGATCACGGAAATGCGCGGAAAATTTTCGTAGTCGAGGCCCCCGAAAATCTCGTCCACATACATTTTTGCGATGCGGTGGGGCGTCTCGCGCAGGCTGTCGTCGGTCAGGTCGAGGCCCAGGGCCTCGGTGATGCGCTGAAAACCGTCGCGAATGAGGCGGTATTTGTCGTCGCGGCCAAGGCCCCTGGGAATCATGGGGGTTTCGAGCCCCCGGGACAGCAGGGCCTCCCGCACCTGGCGGGCTTCCGGGGATAGCACTTCGTCCCGGGTCTGGGGGGGAAGGGATCCCCACGGAGGGGGTGGAACGGAAAAAATCTGACTCTGCAACGACCTGGGTCATGGAAATCTCCTTGAAAGCTGTGTCTTACTACGGCTGGACTGGCCACCTGGATTGCTTTTGGGGTGGCGTTCACAATGGTTTATGAGCTAGTTTCGGTGCTGGCTTTCGCACCGCTATCGGGAGGGGGATACGATGGGTTCAAGCAGACCACTGCGTCTGGGTATCATGGGATTCGGACAGACGGGGCGGCAGATCTTCGACCTCGCAGCAGACCTGCCTGACGTGGAGGTTATCGCGATCGCAGATGTGGGCAGGGCGGATATCCTGCACTACCTGCTCCAGTCCGAGACGACCCAGGCCGAGCGCTATCGCCTGGAAGGCAACTTTCTCTGGGCCGGTGAGCAGCGCTCGCGGCTGATGAGCATCGACTCCCCGGCGGAGATGCCCTGGGACATTTTCGAGGTGGACATGGTGATCGACGCCACGGGCGTCTATCGCTGCGAGGCGGACCTGCGGGCGCACCTCGCGGGGGGAGCTCCCCGCGTGCTCGTGCGGACCCTGCCGGAGGACAGCATCGATCGCATCGTCATACCCGAGATCAATGGCGACAGCATCGATGGGCGGGATCAGGTGATTTCCGCCGCGTCACCGACCACGACCGCGCTCTGCCTTCTGCTGCACATCCTCAGTCAGGAATTCGTGATCGAGAGCGGCAACATGACTACGGTGCATGCCTTCACCGCGGATCAGGCATTGCAGGACTACGCCGGCAGTGACTATCGCCGCAGCCGTTCGGCGCCGAAGAATATCATCCCCAATGGTCATGAAGCGGGCCACTGGATCGGCCACGTGCTACCGGCCTTCGCGGGCAAGATTCACACCTCCACACTCAATGTGCCGGTGCAGGAGGGTTGCCTGCTGGATACGACTCTGGTTCTCGATCGCGAGGATGTCAGTGCCGAAGACGTGAACCAGGTGATGCGCGAAGGGGCGAGGCGCTACCCCGGCGTGGTCTCCGTGATCGAGGACCCCATCGTGTCCTCGGACGTGCTAGGTCGATCCGAGTCCCTGCTGTTCGATGCTCCGGGAACGATCAAGGCAGGTTCCCACTTCATCAAGACCCTGGGTTGGTATGAAACCCGGGGGCATGCGGCGCGCCTGCTGGATGTCGCGCGTCTTTATGCAGAGCTCGATGCACGGCGGGAGGTGGCCTGATGAGCGTTATGAAGATCGGTATTAACGGGTTTGGCCGCATTGGCCGGGCTGTGTTCCGCATCATCGAAGAGCGCGACGACATCGAAGTGGTAGCGGTGAACGATCTCTTTGATCACGCGGCGCTGCGCTACCTGCTGGCCTACGACACGGTGATGGGGTCCTTCCCCAACGATCTCCGGCTCGAGGATGGGCACCTGGTCACCCCCAAGAGCCGCGTTCGCATGTTAAGCGAGCGCGATCCATCGGCGTTGCCCTGGGCCGAGCTTGGGGTGGATGCGGTGGTGGAATCCACCGGTGCATTCCGCAAGCGGGATCAGCTCCAGGCGCACCTGGATGCCGGGGCGCCCCGGGTCGTACTGACCGTACCGGCGAAAGACGAAATCGACTACACCGTGGTGCTGGGCGTGAACGAAGAAGGCCTCAAGCCCGAACATCGCATCGTCTCCAATGCCAGCTGCACCACCAACTGCCTGGCACCCATGGCCCGGGTGCTCCACGAAGAGTTCGGCATCCTCGAAGGTGTGATCAATACGGTGCATGCCTACACCAATGACCAGCGCCTGGCCGACGTGCCCCACAGCGACTGGCGACGCAGTCGGGCGGCGGCGGAGAACATCATCCCCACATCCACGGGGGCGGCGAAGGCCGTAGGCGTAGTGCTGCCCGAGCTCAAGGGGCTGTTGCATGGCATCGCCTCGCGAGTGCCCGTGCCTGATGGCTCCGTGGTGGATCTGTTCGTGAAGCTGTCCCGCACCGTCTCGGTAGAAGAGGTGGACCGGGCGGTGCTTGCCGCCTCCGAGTCGGAGCGATTGGCCGGTATTCTCCAGTACAGCGAGCGGCCCCTGGTGTCATCGGACGTGATCGGGAACAACCATTCGTCGATCTATGACAGCGGGTTCACGGCGGTGACCGGTGGCCGGTACCTGCGGGTGTTGAACTGGTACGACAATGAATGGGGTTACAGCTGCCGGGTGATAGACGTGCTCGCGAAGATGCACGCATTCTGAGGCGCCGGGGCTGGTTGCCCCGGCGGTGTTACGCACGGCGCTGCCATGGGACAATGGCGGCCTGATACTGAGTAATGGGAGCTCCTGTCATGTTCAAATCCTTTGGCACCGCCGTGATGCTGGCCTTTGCCGTGCTGGCGGCACCGGTCATGGCCGACGAGTACGAAGACACCATCGCCTCATTCCGCGCTGCGGATCAGACGGCGCCGTTTTTCGCCAATGCCTACGCCTACGTGGTGTTTCCCACGATCGGCAAGGGGGGCATCGGCATTGGCGGAGCCCGGGGTAAAGGGCGCGTCTATGTGCAGGGTCAGTACGTTGGCGACTCCACGATGACGCAGCTCACCCTTGGCTTCCAGCTCGGGGGTCAGGCGTTCAGCCAGATGATCTTCCTGGAAGACGCCCGGGCCGTGGAAAGCTTCACAACGGGCAATTTTGAATTCAGTGCCCAGGCGACGGCGGTGGCGATCACCGCGGGGGTCTCCGCAGAGGCCAACACCGGTGGTGGCACCTCGACCAGCGCCAGTGGCGGACGTAACGATG
>CAXBBA010000015.1:0-12658 GCA_963973805.1 uncultured Halieaceae bacterium
GCGGAGACCCTGAAGTCCCTCTCCCGCACCCTCACCGCCGTCACCCTGGAAAACACCGTACTGCCCATCACTCTGTTGCTGACCTGCGCCGCGGCCGCCCTGGGCCTGCTCGCGCTGGACCAGAGCGCCATCCTCGCCGGGGCCGTGACCGGCGTGTTCCTGTGCGCACTGCTGCTTGGCTGGAGCCTGAGGGGAAACCTGGCGAGCGGCGACGCCGACGACACCGCGAGCGCAACCAGCACCGGGGCGGCCGAACAACTGCACTTCTGGCTCACGGGACTGCTCAATATCGCCTTTCTTCAGCTGCCGTTTCTGCTGCTGCCCTGGCTGGCGGGCGCCGACGACGTGGGTCGCTACGCCGTGGCCCACAAGCTCGTCAACATCATCACCACCCTGCTGATCCTCATCGCCGCGGTCTACGGACCGCGCTTCGCCCGCTCCGCCGCAGAGGGTGACGCCCGGCTGGCGCAGCGCCAGTTGCGCGAGACGCAGCGCCTGTCCCTGGCACTGTTCGTTCCCGCCTGGGCTGCCATGGTGCTGCTCACGGATTTCTGGGAGATGCTGTTCAGCGTGGGCGCCGGAACCCTGGGCACGCTGTTGCTGGTGCTCGGCCTGGGGCAGCTGGTGAACGCCGCGACGGGCCTGTCCGGCGTACTGCTGACCATGAGCGGCGCCGCGCACCTCGAAATGCGCCTCCTCGTCGCCACCCTGATTCTCGTCACCGCCAGCGCAATCCCCCTGGGCCTGGCCTGGGGCGCCATCGGCGTCGCCGTCGCCGCGTCCGGCGGCATGGCTCTTCGCAACCTGGCGGGGTACCTCCTCGCCCGACAACATCTGCACCGCATCAAGGAACAACAGGCATGAAGAATCTGGACTTTGTCGTGATTGGAGCCCAGAAATGCGCCACCACAACGCTTTTCGAGCTGCTGCGCCAGCACCCCCGCGTCAACCTGCCCATCGAGAAGGAAGTGCCTTTCTTCACCAGGGATGACTGCTCCCCCGACGCGTGGCAGAGCTTCGCCCAACGCTACTTCGGGGCCGAGGACGGCCGCCTCTGGGGCAAGGTAAGCCCCCAGTACATGGCCAACCCGGAAGTACCCGGGCGCCTCGCCGCGGCGATGCCCGACACGCGCATCATCGCGCTGCTGCGCGACCCCCTGGAACGCAGCCGCTCCCACTTCCGCATGGGCCAGCGCCGGGCCACGGAATCCCGGGACTTCGGCGCCGCCATGAGCGACTGCCTGAACACCATGGCCCTCGCCCGCGCCCGGGCGGGCCGCGCCCCCAGCCACGACCAGGGCTACGAATCCGAGGGAGATTTCTATCTGGCCTGGAGCGAATACGGACGCATCCTCTCCACCTATCGCCGCTATTTTCCCGCCCGGCAGATTCTCACCCTGTTCACGGAAGACCTGGAGCAGAATCCCCGGGGCGTGCTGGATCAGGTGCTGACGTTCCTGGGTCTGAACGATGAGTTTCAGCCCCGGGGCTTGGGCGAGGTCATGCATGCCGGTGGCGGCAGCAACCGCGTACCCCACGGACTGCGCGTATGGCTGCGGGAACGCGGCCCCGTGCGCGCCCTGTGGCGCCTGGTACCGGACCAGCAACAGGGGCGCCTGCGGTTTCTGTACGAGCGTTGGAACACGCGCAAAAGCAAGTCCGCCCTGACGCTGCCGCCAGAACTCGAGGCGGAGCTGCGCTCGCACTTTGCCCGGGACATAGAGCTGCTGGTCAGCGAGGAGCTGCCCACGCCCCCGTGGGCCGCGGACTACGGTGTGGACACCCGCGGCGAGCATTCGCAATTTGCGAAAACACCCAATGCATAATGCAACTCTAATTGCATTATCGCAAAATGCAACGACCCGTTGTTTCTATTAAGCTATTGATATTTAAGAACATTTAAGACTGGCACGGCGGTTGCAATGTTAACGGCAATGCAACCGGAGACAGTCAAGTGAATCCCCGCCATCGAACCCACAGCCCGCTCCAGCCCGTCGCCGCTTTCGCGCTGGGTCTGCTGATCCTGCTCGCCGGGCTGGTGCCCTGCGCGACCGCCTTTGCCAGCGACAACTACCTTCCCTTCGTTGAGCCGCTGCAGGTCACCCAGAAGCGCTCCTATTACTCGGCCGCCCCGGCGGGTCAGGATGAACCCCTGGCCGCCCCAAGCACTCCCGTTTCCACCCTCATGGCGCTGGAGGTCGATGAGGAATCGCGCCTCGAAGCCCTGGCCCGCGACAAGCAGCAGGCCCTCACGCTGGCGAACTCCGCCCAGGAGCAGGCGCTGGAAGAGACGCTGGAGCAGTTCGGCTACGACATCTTCAATCGCACGCCCAGCACCTTTGCTCCCGTCGAGGGCATTCCCGTACCCGCGGACTACCGCATCGGCCCCGGCGACAACATCGTGATCCAGCTGTTCGGCAAACGGAACGTCGAGTACAACCTGGTGGTGACCCGCGACGGCAAGGTGCTGATCCCCGAGTTTGGCCCCATCACCGTCGGTGGCCTGACCTTCAACAACGCCGAGGAGCTGATCACCTCGGGCTTCGAGCAGCGCGTCATCGGCGCCCGCGCGGTCGTCACCATGGGCAAGCTGCGCACGATCCAGGTGCGCCTGTCCGGTGACGTGCGCCAGCCCGGCATCTACACCATCGGCGGCCTGTCGAGCCTCATCGACGCCCTGCTGACCACCGGCGGCGTCGCGCCCACGGGCTCCCTGCGCAACATTCAGCTGATCCGCGACGGCCGCAGCGTCGCCAAGCTGGACCTGTATGAGCTGCTGCTGCGCGGTCACAGCGACAACGACCCCTTCCTGCGCCACAACGACACGATTTTCGTGCCCGCCATCGGCGACATCGTCTATGTGGGCGGCGAGGTACAGCGCCCTGCCATCTACGAACTCAAGGGCGACACGAGCTTCGGCGAAGTATTGACCATGGCGGGTGGCCTGCTGCCCACCGCGTCCCTCGGCGACTCCATCATCGAGCGCATCCGCCCCACGGGCAGCCGCACGGTTATCGACTTTCACCAAGGGCGCGCGGCGATGGGCGAGGCGGAGATCCTCGCCACGGTAATCCGCTCCGGCGACCTGCTGCGCATCCTGCCCCTGGAAGACGAGCTGCAACAAGTGGTGCTGCTGGAAGGCCATGTGGACCGTCCCGGCGCCTACGAATTCGAACAGGACATGCGCCTGTCCACGCTGCTGCGCGGCACCGACTCCCTGCTCCAGGGCGTGGACACGCAGTTTGCGCTCATCGAGCGGGAAGACCGCCGCAGCCTGCGCAGCCGAATCCGCTTCGCCTCGCCCATGGCCGCCCTCAATGCGCCGGGCAGCGACGCGGATCCGCTGCTCATGCCCCGGGACCGCGTGCGCATCTTCAGCCTCAACGCCCCCCGCAGCGAAGATCTCGCCGCCCTGCGCAACAAGCTGGAGCGCCAGGCGACGGACCCCCGCGCCGCGCCGCTGGTGGAACTCCACGGCGCCGTGCGCCACCGCGGCCGCCTGCCCCTGGCGGACGATGCCCGCCTGCTGGACGCCGTCCGCCTCGGCGGTGGCCTGAAGATCGGCGCCGACACGCACTACGGCTTTATCGCCCGCACCGCGCTGCCGAGCCTGCGCGTGGAGGTCTTTCCCTTCAGCATCGCCGCCGCCCAGCGCGACCCGGAAACCGATGCGAATCCGATGCTCAACGCCGGCGACCGCGTGTACTTCCTCGCCGCCGATGGCGGGCGCAGCACCCTGCTGGCGGACGAGGTCGAACGCCTGCGGGAACAGGCTCGCTACGGCGACTACGAGCAGGTGGTCTCCGTACTGGGCGAAGTCCTGGCCCCCGGCGCCTACCCCCTGAGCACCGGAATGCGCGCCAGCGACCTGCTGTGCACGGCGCGGGGCCTTTCTCGCCGCGCCGACGGCATCGCCGTGCAGATCTCGCGCAGCGCCGATGACCACAGCGGCGGAACCGTACAGCACAGCGACCTGGACAGCGCCGAGCTGATGGCCCTGTGCGCCATGAGCCGCCAGGCCGACGCCGGCGAGCAGACGCCGGATCAGTGGCGCAGCTTCTTGCAGCGCTACCAGGATGATGCGCGCAACCCCCTGCTGCTGCCCCGGGATCAGCTGGCGGTGACGGTGCGTGCCGGTTGGTCCGAAAGCGCTTCCGTGACTCTGTCCGGTGAAATCCACAAGCCCGGCGTCTACGTTATCGCCAGCGGCGAGACGCTGTGCGACGTGCTCAAGCGCGCCGGCGGCCTCACCGACGACGCCTATGCCTTCGGCGCCGAGTTCACCCGCGAGTCCGTGCGCGCCATTCAGCAGCAGACGCTGGACGAGCTCCACGGACAGCTGGACGACCTGATGGTGGACCTGTCCCTGTCCCACAGCGTGAACAATGACGAGAAGGCCTCCCACGAGTGGGGCGGCAAGCAGGACACGCTGCGGGTGATCCAGCAGCTCGAGCGCGCCCGGGCCACGGGTCGCATGGTGGTGAATCTGGAGCGCGTGCAGCGCTGCCGCCGGGGCGACGCCCTGGCGCTGGAAAACGGCGATCGCCTCCTGGTCCCCCGCCGTCCCAATCACGTGCAGGTCGCGGGCCAGGTCTATGTCGCCACCTCGCACCTGTATGACGAAGACCGCAGCATCAAGGACTACGTGGAACTGTCCGGCGGCAACACGGTGCTCGGCCGACTGGACCACACCTACGTCATCCAGGCCAACGGCGAGGTGCTGAACCTCAAGGGCAAGCGCAGCTCCCGCGCCATCGCCCGGCGCGATGTCATGCCCGGCGCCCGCATCTACGTGCCCCTCAACGTCGACCGCATGAACCCGACGGAGAAGGCCCAGTCCTGGGTCCGCACCCTGGCCCAGTCCGCGATCCTCGCGGGCATCATCCTCTGAGTCGCAGGCTAATCATGAGCAACGAATACCAGACCGTTCCCGCGCAGCAGACCGCTGTCCATCAGCTCGACCTGATGCCCTTCGTGGACGCCCTGATCAAGGCCAGGTGGGCCCTGCTCGCGGGCGCCCTCCTGGGCGCCTGCCTCGCCGCCTGGATGGCCCTGAACACGCCCTACAGCTATGTCTCCGGCGCCAAGGTGAGCGTCGTGGACATCGAAGATCCGGGCGGCGTATCGCCGGACGATCGCCGCGCCTCCGAGGTACTGACCCTGGTGGAGCACGGCTTCGTCATGGGCACCACGCGGGACAACTACAACGAGGTGATGCTCGCGCGCCTGCGTTCACGCACCTTCACCATGCACTTTCTGGACACGCACAACATCTACCGCTTCTTCTACCCCGACCACTGGTCCGAAGAACAGCAGGCCTGGATCGGTGATTTCCGCCCGGACCGGGGCCAGACCTTCACGCGCTTCCGCGACGAAGTGCGCATGATCACCGTAGACGAAGAAACGGACATCGTCACCGTGGCCATGCGCTGGCCCGAACCCACCGTGCCCCGGGACTGGGCCAACCTGTACGTGCAGAGCTTCAACGAGTACATGCGCGACCGCACGCGCCGCGAGACCGAGCGCAAGCAGATGTTCCTGGAGGAGACGCTGCGCCAGTCCGACGTGGTGGAGATCCAGAAATCCATCTATCGCCTGATCGAGGCGCAAACCGCCATCATGATGCTGGCCAGTGCCCGCGACGAATACGTGCTGGAAATCATCGATCCCGCCGCCCGGCCCTATCGCAGCGTCAACCTCTCGCGCAAGCGGAAGGTTGTCGTCGGCGCCGTCGTCGGCCTGCTCCTCACCACCTTCGGCGTCCTCGCCCTCACCCTGCTGCTGCAGCTCTGGAACAGCTTCCAGAATGCCCGCCGGGCCGCTGCCGACGCGGCCTGAGCCACCTCAAGGACTGACACCATGACCACCCTGATCTACCAACCGGAACGGGACTGCGTAAACTCCCTGGGCATCCCCGTGGACAACCTGACCCTGGAGACCGCCGTCGAGCGCATCGTGCGCATGGCCCGGACCCGCGACGGTCGCGCCCGCCTGGTCTCGACGCTGAACGTGGACTTCCTCGTGAACTCCCTGGGCACGGCGCTGACGCGGCCGCGGCACCCGGAGCTCTTCGACGTGCTGCGCGGCTCGGACCTGGTCACCGCCGACGGCTTTCCCATCGTCTGGCTGAGCCGCCTGCTGGGCCGCCCCTTGGCGGGCCGGGTCTGCGGCTCGGACCTGGTGCCCGCGCTGGGGGAACGCTGCGCGCGGGAGGGGCTGTCCCTGTTCCTGCTCGGCGGTGGCGAAGGCGTCGCCGCGGAAGCGGGAAAGACCCTGGAAGCGCGCTACCCCGGCCTGCGCATCGCCGGCACCGCAGCGCCCTTCGTGCGCACCACGGGGCCGGAGCTCGGTACGGCGATGGAAGATGACGAGGCCCTGCTCGAGCGCATTCACGCCGGCGGCGCCGATATTCTTCTCGTCGGCCTCGGCAACCCCAAGCAGGAGCTGTGGTTCAACCGCAATCGGCAGCAGCTGCGTACGCCCGTGTCCATCGGCGTCGGCGGCACCTTCGAGTTCATCACCGGCAACGTCAAACGCGCACCGGAACTGTGGCAGCGCCTGAATATGGAATGGGTCTACCGCATGATCCAGGACCCGACGCGCCTGTGGAAACGCTACACCAAAGGCCTGGTCAAACTCGCCGGCCTCGCCACGCCCGTGCTTGCGGCGCGTGGGGCCGAGAGCTTTACCCGTGGTCGCGTGACCCCCGTGCCCGCCGACCTTCCCTGGCGCCAGCTGTGGTCCTCCCGGGACCAGTCCATCGCCCTGCTGACGCTGCCCAGCCACCCCAGCGCGGAGTACCTCGCGCGGGTCAACCGGGACGTCAGCGAGAAGAGCCGCCACGGCGAAATGCGCATCCTCGACTTCTCGCGGGTGAAGCGCGTGCGCCTGGACAGCCAGCAGGAGTACTTCAATCTCGCGGGCCTGCTCGAGGCCCAGCGCGGCGAGCTCCAGCTTATGGGCCTGTCGCCGCGCGTGCGCCAGCAGCTGACCGCGGCGCGTCTTATAGATCTGCTGGAAGGGGAAGCCCATGGCGCCCTCGCGCACCTCGCGCGGCGGGCCGATGCCGAGGGCGCCTTCAGCTGCCAGTCCTACGCGCTGGAAGACTCGACCCTGGTCATGCTCTCGGGCCGCATCACCCGGGACAGCCTGCGTGAGATCGGCTTCGTGGAATGCCTGCTGCACAGCGTGCGCGACCGCAGCTGCATCCTGGACTTCCGCAACGTCAACCTGCTCGAAAGCTCCGGCATCGCCGAGCTCATGCCCCTGCTCACCGCCGGCGTCGAGGGCAAGGGCACCATGTACCTGTCCGGAGTGGGCTATCGCATCCACCAGATGCTGCACATGGCAGAAATCGAGACCAGCGCCCGCATCATCAACGACCCGGAACTGCTCGCCCAGATCACCCCGGAGCAGAACCATGACTGACCACAGCGGCATCTACATCGTCCTGCTGAACTGGAACGGCTGGCGCGACACCATCGCCTGCCTGGAGAGCCTGCTGCCGGATATGGCCCGGGGCGCCCGCGTGGTCGTCTGCGACAACGACTCCGCGGACAACAGCCTCGACCACATCCAGGCCTGGGCCCGGGGCCGCCTGCACAGCGCCTTCAGCGGCAATGCGCGCCTGGACCGGTTGCAGCGGCATCGCATGGCCAGGCCCCTGGCACAGCTCCGGGGTCGCGCCGACGCGGAACTCGGCAGCGCCGATCCCCAGGCGCGCCTGATCCTCATCGACAACGGCGCCAACCTCGGCTTCGCCGCCGGCAACAACGTGGGCCTGCGCTTCGCGCTGCAGCAGGAGGAGATGACCCACGTCTGGCTGCTGAACAACGATACGCTGGTGGAGCCGGACTGCCTGGACGCCATGCGCACCCGCCTGGGCCGCCAGGGTGGCCCCGCGGTCTGCGGCTCCATGATTCATTTCTTCGAACAGCCGGAGCTGATTCAATGCATCGGGGGCAACCGCTTCGACGCCCGGCGGGGGCGCGCCATGGAGTCCGAGGGTCGCTTCGTCCATGAAAGCGAGGCGCCCCCGGTGGCCCAGGTGAGCGAACGCCTCGACTACCTGAGTGGTTGCTCCATGCTGCTGCCCCGGGGCTTCCTCGAGGGCGTGGGACTGATGAACGAGGAGTATTTTCTGTACTACGAAGAGATCGACTGGTTCACCCGCGCCGCGGGGCGCTTCGAGCTCATCGTCGCCGGGGACGCGCACCTCTACCACCGCGAAGGCGGCAGCATCGGCTCGCGCAGCTGGCGCAGCGGCCCCTCGGTGCTCTCGGACCTGCACATGTTCCGCAGCCGCATCGCCTTCATGCGTCGCTATTACCCCGAGTCCCTGTGGCGCTGCAATCTCGCCAACTGGCTGGACGTTGCCAAACGCCTGGTGCGGGGTCAGTGGCGCAACGCGGCGGTGATTGCCCGCACCATCCTGCAGAGACCGACGGACGCCGGCACTCCCGCATGACGACTCCCGCGCAAGGCACCCTGCCCCTGAACCTGCGACCGGCGCTGTACGCCGCGCTGTTCCTCGCCGTCTTCGCGGGCTTCCAGGGTGGGCGCTACTACCTGGCCAACCGCCTCCAGGAGCTGGGCATCGCCTGCGCCCTGCTGCTGTTCGTCGTCGGGGTATGGCAGGCGCTGTTTCGCCTGGACTACGCCGAATGGCGTCGCTGGACCCTGACCCCGGTGCTGCTCATCGGCGGCATCATGGGCATCAGCAGCATCGTGTTCGTCATGAACTACGCGGGCAACGTGGTCTACAGCGTTTTTTCTGCCCGGGAGTTCCTGCTGGCGTTCCTCGGCCCGGGCCTGTACCTGCTCTGCCGTTGCGGACTGCCCCTTCCGGGGGTGACGCGCACGATCTGGGTGGCGTTCTTCGCACTCATGGTCAACTACCTGTTCTTCTATTTCACCATGGACCTGCGCCAGGCCTTCTTCTCGCCGGACCACACCATCAGCAACCTCGTGACCTATGACGAGTGGCGGGGCTTCCGCCTGAAACCCCCGCTCTTCGCCATCATGGTCGCCCTGCTGGGTTCCCTGGCGCTGCTGCTGCAGCGGCGCGGCACCACCGCCTTACTCGGTGCCGTCACCTGCATCAGCCTGGCGGTGTACATCTGGAGCATCGTGATGTTTCGCTCCACGCTGGCGACGATGGTGCTGGCAATCATGCTCTACCCCCTGGTGCTGGCGCAGAAGAACCGCGTCAAACTCGTGGTGGTGATGCTGCCCCTGGCACTCATCGCTGTACCCATCGCAGCGAACCTTGCCGTCGAGAACTTCCTCGCCGCCGACGGCGGCAGCATCCGCGCCAAAGCCTTTGCCAAGGCGCTGGAACACATCGCGGCCCACCCGATCCTGGGCGCGGGGGAGGACAGCGCCTACGGCCAGTCCTACCAGGACATCGTCGCGCCCTATTTCTTCCCCTCGGATCTGGGTCTGGTGGGCGTGACCTACAAGTACGGCCTGGTCGGCGTGCTGCTGTACCTGTTCATGCACTTCAAGATACTGCTGAGCCTCTGGTCGGCGAACATCGCCCATCGCGAGCGCGTCGGCCGCATCGACCCGCTGCTCTGGGCCCTGCTCATGTTCATGACCGCGCAGAGCTTCAACCTCGCCCTGAATCCCGGGCTCGCCTACGCCCAGGGCATCACCCTGGGCACCCTGGCGCTGGCGCTGGCGAGCCTGGAACCAACCCGGCATCAACCTCTGGTCTCGCCAGCGGCCCTTGCGCCTGCCAGCGATCACCGCATACTTCAATCGCAGGCGGTAGAATGACCACCACAGTCCAGGGAGCGCTGCAGTCCGTGCCAACGCCAACGAAACTCATGATGGTTGAAGACAGTTCATCCCTGTCCACCATCTACCGCGCCTACCTCAATGAAGAACCCTACGATCTGGTCTGCGTCGAGACCCTCGGGCGCGCTCACGCGACCCTCGACGCCTTCGCGCCAGAGATCGTGCTGCTGGATATCGAACTGCCCGACGGCAACGGCATGGACTTCCTCGACCATGCCATGGCGCTACCGAACCCACCCCTGGTCATCGTCATGACGGCCCATGGCACCTCGGACATGGCCGTGCGCGCCATCGAAATGGGGGCGCTGGATTTTCTGACCAAACCCTTCGACCGGGCCCGCCTGCGCGTCACCCTCGCCAATGCCGCGGAGAAACTGGCCCTCGGGCGTCAGGTGGACGCCCTCGCGCAGCGCCAGCAGCGCAGCTTCGGCAGTTTCATCGGCACGTCGAGCGCCATGCAGGCGGTCTACGACACCATCGAAGCGCTGGCACCGTCGGACGCCACGGGATTTATCGTCGGCGAAAGCGGCACCGGCAAGGAATTCGCCGCCGAGGCGATCCACAGCTACAGCCGCCGCACCGACGGCGAGTTTGTCGCGATCAACTGCGGCGCCATCCCCGGCGAACTGATGGAGAGCGAACTCTTCGGCCATGTCAAAGGCGCGTTCACCGGCGCGAGCACGGCCCGCCTGGGTGCCGCGGCGGTCGCCGATGGCGGCACGCTGTTCCTGGACGAGATCTGCGAGATGGATCTGGAACTGCAGAAGAAGCTGCTGCGCTTTATCCAGACCGGCACGTTCCGCAAAGTCGGCAGCAACACGGTGGAGACCGTGGATGTGCGCTTCGTCTGCGCCACCAACCGCGACCCTCTGGTGGAGGTGCGCGAGGGACGGTTCCGCGAGGACCTGTTCTACCGGCTGCACGTGGTACCGGTGCGCATGCCGCCCCTGCGGGAACGGGGCGAGGACGTGCTGCTTATCGCCCAGCACTTCCTCGAGCGTTTCAGTCACGACGCCGGCAAGTCCTTCCAGGATTTTGCCGCGGACGCCCGCGAGCATTTTCTGCGGTACCCCTGGCCAGGCAACGTGCGCCAGCTGCAGAACGTCATCCAGCAGACCGTGATCCTCAACGACGGCGAACTCGTCGAACTGGCGATGCTGCCCGAAGATGTTCGCGGCGGACATATCGAACCCGGCACCGGGGGGGCGGAGCTCGAGGGAGCCGCCGCAGCGCCGCCCACTGCAACGATACCCGAGCAGTCCAGCCTCGGGCAGGATAAGCTTGCCCAGCGGCGCGCCATCGAGCCGCTGTGGATGGTCGAAAAACGCACCATCGAGGCCGCCATCGAGGCCTGCGATGGCAATATCAACCGGGCGGCGGGACTCCTGGAAGTCGCGCCGTCCACGCTCTATCGCAAGCGCCAGGCCTGGACCAAAGGCGCCTGACAAGGATTCGCAGCTATGTACGGCCTGATCAACAATGCTCTCCACGACATGATCGTCATGCACCACGACGAAAGCACCTGGAAGCAGATCCATGAGAAGTCCGGCGTCACGGAGGACGTGTTCCTGACCATGCGCCGCTACGACGACGAAAGTACCTACCTGCTGGTGGGTGCGGCCTCGGAGGTGCTCGGCGCGCCCGTGGAAGACTGCCTGGTCATGTTCGGCAAGCACTGGGTGGCGGAGGTGGCCACGAAGAACTTTGAAACCCTGATGGATACCACGGGCACCAGCACCGTCACCTTCCTGCAGAACCTGAATGCGCTCCACGACCGCATCACCAGCACCTTCCTCGATTACATCCCCCCTCAGTTTCAAGTCGAAGAACTGGGGGAGGATCGCTACCGCGTGGACTATTACTCCCAGCGCAAGAGCCTGACTCCCTTCGTGACGGGCCTGCTCCAGGGCCTGGCGGAGCACTACGGTGACGAACTGAACATGATCAGCCTGACCACCGAGGACGACGGCGAAGGCACCCACAGCGTCTACGAGCTGAAAATACAATGAGCGAAGGCGCCCTCGCCTGGCCCGAGCTGAGTCGGCTGTTCACCGCCGTACTCTGCCTGGACGGTGAAGGCCAGGTGCTTTTCGCCAGCGAAACCATGACCCGCTATGTGCCCCGGCTGACCGAGGGCTCCAACTTTTTCTCGGTGTTCGAGACCCTGCGCCCGTCGGGCATACGGTCCATGGCGGAGCTGGGCCGGCACCGCGGCTCGTTGTTTCTGCTGAAGTCCCGCGATGAACAGTTCGCCGCGCGGGGCCAGTTCGTGGAGGCCATGAAGAACGGCAAGAAGACCCTGTGCTTCTTCGGTGCCCCCTGGCTCTTCTGGATGAACACGAACTGTCCCGATACGAAGCTGGGCATGGGCGATTTCTCGGCCCAGGATTCCCAGCTCGACCAATTGTTCCTGATGACGACGGAGCAGCGCATGGTCAGCGACCTCGAGAAGCTGAACGCGGCGCTGAAGCAGGCCAAGACCGAGACCGAGGAAGCCCAGGAAACCAAGAACGCCCTCTTCGCCCGCATGAGCCACGAGATGCGCACACCGCTCAACGGCGTGGTCAGTGCGCTGGCGCTGCTGGGAGACCACAAACTGGACGACGAAGCCCTGCGTCTGCTGAACCTCGCCCACAGTTCATCGCGCAACCTGCTGCACGTCATCAACTACGTGCTGGACATCTCCAAGATCGAGGCGGGTGATGCACCGATCGAATCCCGGCCATTCAGCCTGCCCCGGCTGCTGGAATCCGTCACCGACATCGTACAGGCGCGAGCGGTGGAAAAAGACCTGGAGCTCATCTCCCGGTCCAGCTTCCAGCTCAACGACATCTATATCGGCGACAAGACGCGCCTG
>CAXBBA010000016.1:0-12153 GCA_963973805.1 uncultured Halieaceae bacterium
ATGTTTGACGCCGGGGCCAGCCCCCCCATGCCGATGCAGGTGGGCGACCGCGTTCGCTTCGTGAGCGTGGATCGCAGCAGTTTCATCGCGGCGGGGGGCAGTCTGTGAGACACCTGCGCGTGGAACAGCCGGGGCTCCTCAGCCTGGTGCAGGACCAGGGCCGCTTTGGCCAGGCCGCCCTGGGTCTCACGACCGGCGGCCCCATGGACCCCCGCGCGGCGCAGCTCGCCAACCTGTTAGTGGGCAACGCCGAGGGCGCCAGTCTCATCGAAGTGAGCTTTGGCGGTCTCGAAATCATCGCCGAGGAGGACTGCCAGATCGCGGTGACGGGCGCGGCGCTCGACCTCACCATCGACGGTGCAGAAAAGCCCCTGTGGACGACCCTCGACCTGAACGAGGGTGGGCACCTGCGCCTGGGCTACAGCGAAACCGGCTGTCGCAGCTATCTCGCCCTGGCTGGGGCCCTGGCGCTGAACGCCGAGTTTGGCAGCACCTCCACGGTGCTACGTGAAGGCATCGGTGGCCTCAACGGCCAGCGCCTCCAGCCCGGGGATCGCCTGGCGCTGCACCCCGCCAAGCGCCGCGAGCGCTACTGGCTGCCACCCATCCTGCGCCCCCAGTACCATCACCAGGCGACGCTGCGCGTGGTCCCCGGCTACCAGCAGCATCAATTTACGCGGGTGGAACAGCGACGCTTCTACGGCAGCGACTACGAGGTATCCCAGCGCTGTGACCGCATGGGCTATCGACTGGAGGGGCCGGCAATAGGCTGTGATCTCGACGGTATATTGTCCGAGGGTATCGCCCCCGGTGCCATCCAGGTGCCCGCCGATGGCCAGCCCATCGTGCTCCTCAATGACCGGCAGACCATCGGCGGCTATCCGAAACTGGGTACGGTGCTCTCGCTGGACTGTGCCGCCCTGGGACAGTTGCGCGCCGGCGATGCAGCCACTTTCATCCCGATCTCGGAGCACGGCGCCCACAACGCCCTGCACCTGGCCCGGGTTTACCACGCCAATCAGCGTCTGGAGCGAGCCCCGGCATGACCCCACAGCAACTCTCTGAAGCCGTAGAAGCCCTGTTGGTGGAACGCAACCTGCGCCACATGGCTCGCCTGCGCGCGGCCCTGGTGCCGGGCTATCTGCTGCGCGCCGCGCATCTCCTCGACCACGCGCAGCGCATACTGATCGGCACGGGCTTCCCCGTGAACGACACCTTTGAAACCGACGGTCCCCTGGGGGCCATAGCCCTCTACGACGCGCTTGCGCACCTGGGCAAAGAGCCGGTGCTGGCCTGCGCCAGCCCCCTTGCCGATGCCCTCGACGGCGACTACCGCGTACTGCGTCTGACCGCCTTCGATCCGGAACAGGGCAAGGAGGATGCGGCGCGGGAGCTGGCGGCGGGCGCCTATGACCTGGTGCTGTCGATAGAGCGTCCCGGACTGGCGTCAGACAACTGTTACTACAACATGCGCGGCGAAGACATTTCCCCGCGCTGCGGGGTGTTCGATTTCTTCCTGACCCTCGCCAGCTGCCCGACGATTGGCATCGGTGACGGCGGCAACGAAATCGGCATGGGCAAGGTCGCAGAAGAAGTCGCCGCCCTCGATATCCGCGGCGCGGCCACCAGCTGCGATGAGCTTCTGGTGGCGGATGTATCAAACTGGGCCGCCTACGGCCTGATCACCGTTCTCGGTGCGCATGTGGGGCAAGCG
Organism: uncultured Halieaceae bacterium; assembly: GCA_963973805.1. Taxonomy (GTDB): domain Bacteria; phylum Pseudomonadota; class Gammaproteobacteria; order Pseudomonadales; family Halieaceae; genus Congregibacter. The sequence continues at coordinate 1,715 of CAXBBA010000016.1, forward strand.
CTGCTGTGGCGTATCCGCCACCGGGAAACCCTCGCCTACCTGTCGGAGCGGGGTAGCGTGGACGGCGTGACGCGGGAAAATACCCTCACGGAAGATGGCCTGGCCATCGAAACGGGAGAAGCCCTGCTCTGGCGGCTCTCCCTTCTCAGCAACTCTTGGCACAGGAGCACCTGACACATGAGCACGGTGTATCTCAACGGGTCGTACATGCCCATGGAGGAGGCTCGCATCTCCCCCATGGATCGGGGCTTTCTCTTTGGTGATGGCATCTATGAGGTAATCCCCTGCTACAGCGGCCGCGGCGTCGGACTGGGTCCGCACCTGGCGCGTATGCAGGATGGCCTGGATGCGATTGAACTGCGCTTCACTCTCGACCGGGAGTACTGGAGCCGGGTCGTGACGTCCCTGGCCGAGCGCAATGACGGCGCCAACCTCGGCATCTATATCCAGATCAGCCGGGGCGCCGATTCGCGCCGGCATCACGCGATGCCCGAGACCATCGAGGCGACGCGCTACGCCTTCGCCTTCGAGATACCCACCCCTCCCGTGGCGGACCGCGAACTCGCGCCTCGCTACCAGGTGTCGGCGACCCGCGACCTGCGCTGGCAGCGCTGCAACATCAAGTCCACGTCGCTTCTGGGCAACGTGCTCCACTACCAGCACGGTCACTCCCGTGGCTATCAGGAGACGCTGCTGTTCAACGCCAATGACGAACTCACGGAAGCTGCGGCGTGCAACGTGTTCATCGTCACCGACGGCGTTGTGGCCACGCCTCCCCTGGATCACCAGAAGCTCCCCGGGATCACCCGTCAGATGCTCCTGGACATGCTGCGGCGCCACTCGGATATCCCGGTAGAGGAACGGGTTATCCGACGCGAGGAAGTGGAGAGTGCCGACGAGGTGTGGCTCACGAGCTCCAGCAAGGAAGTCGCGCCCGTTGTGTCCATCGAGGGCCAGCCCGTGGGAGATGGCGAGGTGGGCGACATGTGGCTGCGCGCACAGACCCTGTTCTGCGAACACCGCTTCGACTACTGAGCATGGCTCGTCCCTGCAAGGCTACGATTCTCACCACCGCACTGCGGCACAATGCGGGTGTCGTGCGGGACCTGGCACCCACGGCACGGATCATGGCCTGCGTGAAAGCCAACGGCTACGGCCATGGTGCCACCACCGTAGCCGATGCCATCGCCGGCCTCGTAGACGGCTTTGCCGTCGCCTGCATCGAGGAGGCGCTGGAGCTCCGTGACCACGGTGTGCGGAACCCCATACTGCTGCTGGAAGGTCCCCTGAGCCCGGAAGAGCTGCCCCTCGCGGCAGCGCAAAACCTGACCCTGTGTCTCAATTCCCCCCACCAGCTGCAGTGGCTCAGCGATGCGAGGCTGACCGACGCCGTGCATTGCTGGCTCAAGGTGGACTCGGGCATGCACCGCCTGGGCTTCGCCCCCGACACCATCCCCGCCACCTTCAATCGACTCAAAGCGCTGGCCAACGTCGCCAGCGCAGAGGTGATCTGCAGCCACTTCGCCCACGCTGATGATCCCGATGACGCCGCCAACGATGCGCAGGAACGCACCTTTGATCAGGCCGTGGCGGATCTCGATGGACAGCACAGCCTGGCCAACTCCGCGGCGATCCTGGCGCGCCCCAGCAGCCACCGGGCCTGGGTGCGTCCGGGCTATATGCTCTACGGTGGCAGTCCCTTCGAGGCTCGCGGCCCGGAAAGCCTCGGCCTGCGTCCGGCCATGGAACTGTCCACCGCAGTGATCGACATCCACGATGTGCCGGCCGGCGAAGCCGTCGGCTACGGGGGGCGCTGGATAGCGCCCCGCCCCTCGCGCATCGCGACCCTGGCCGTGGGCTATGGAGACGGATACCCGCGCCACGCATCGGACGGCACCCCCGTACTGATCGAAGGCCGCATAGCCCCCCTTGCGGGGCGCGTCTCCATGGACATGATTACCGTGGATGTGACAGACAACCCCGCCGTACAACCCGGATCAAGAGCCGTGTTGTGGGGCGCCGATCCCGGCGTCGACACCATCGCCACCCACGCCGAAACCATTGGTTACGAATTGCTCGCGGGGATGCCCCCGCGCACACCCCGCATAAAGGAGACACCATGAGCGAAAGAGACGCCCTTCCCGAAGGCAGCCTGCTGGCTGCCGTCGACCTGGGAAGCAACTCCTTTCATCTGATCGTCGCTCGCCTGGAGCACGGAGAGATCCGTCCTACCCAGGCGCTGTCCGAAAAGGTGCAGCTCGGCGCCGGACTGCATAACAACAAGCTCAGCATCGAGGCCATGGACCGGGGCCTGGAGTGCCTGGAGCGTTTTGCCCAGCTTATCCAGAGCGTGGAGCCGGAGCGCCTGCGAGTCGTGGGGACCCAGGCCCTGCGCCGGGCCCGGAATCGCCGGGACTTCACGGAACGGGCGCGACGGATTCTCGGTGCCCCCGTCGAGGTGATCTTCGGCCGCGAGGAAGCCCGCCTGGTGTACCTCGGCGTGGCCCACACGCTGGCGGACGACGCCCAGGCGCGCCTGGTGGTGGATATCGGTGGCGGCAGCACGGAGTTCGCCATCGGCGAACGCTTCGAGCCGCGCAATCTCGAGAGCCTGCAGATGGGCTGCGTCAGCTTCGCCCGGGACTGTTTCCGCAACGAGCGCCTGAACAAGAACAACTACCACAAGGCCTACGACCGCGCCCGTGTCGAGGTGTCCCATATTCGCAAGACCTTTCGCAGCAGACACTGGGTCGAGGCCGTGGGCTCCTCCGGGACGTTACAGGCGATCGAAGGCATCCTGGTGGCCAACGGCTGGTCCGATCAGGGAATCACCCGCAAGGGCCTGCAGCGCATGCGCAAGGCCCTGCTGGGCTTCGAGCGCTTTGGAGATATTGAACTGGATGGCCTGAGCGCCAGTCGTCGCTCCGTTATCACGCCGGGACTGGCGATCACGGAAGCGATCTTCGATGTGCTAGAGATCGAGACCATGCGCAGTTCCCGCGGCGCGCTGCGCGAGGGTGTGATCTACGATCTCGTCGGTCGCCTGCGCCACGAGGATGTGCGCGAGCGCAGCATCCTGGCGCTGATGCAGCGCTATCGCGTGGACGAGGATACGGCGAAGCTTGTGGCCCGGCGGGCGCGCATGCTCTACGACGCCACCTACAGCACCTGGAAACTCACGCCCGCGGACGGCGAGCTGCTGGTCTGGGCGGCGCTGACCCACGAGATCGGCAAGGCCATTTCCCACAAGCACTTTCACCGCCATGGCGCCTACCTGCTGCGCAACTCCGACATGCCGGGCTTTCCCCAGCAGGAACAGGACGATCTGGCTACCCTGGTCACGAGCCAGCATGGGAAGCTGAGGTCCGAGCTGTTCGGAGAACGGGAAGGCGACGAGCTCCTGCGCATGCAGCGCCTGGTGGCCCTGCTGCGCCTGGCAACGCTGTTCAAGTATGTCGAGCAGCTGGAGCAGCTGCCGGACTTCACGATTCGCGTGAGCCCCCGCACTCTGCGTCTGGAGTTCCCCGCCGACTGGCTACCCCAGCACCCGCTGACGGCGCAGGAGCTCGATCAGCAGAAGGACGCATTCAAGCGCCTCAATCTGCGTCTGCAGATCAAGTAACGGCTGGTCAGTCGCCCAGGTCGCGGTGCACCTGCCCGCCCTTCATCACGAAGGTCACGCGGTTCATCTCGGCGATATCCTCAAGGGGATTCCCCGCAACCGCGACGATGTCGGCGTAGCGTCCCACCTGCAGACTGCCGATTTCATCCTCGGCGCGCAGCAGCGTTGCCGCATTGATCGTCGCTGACTGCAGGGCTTCCAGAGGCGGCATGCCCGCTTCCACCATATACTCGAATTCCCGGGCGTTGGCGCCGTGGGGCGACACGCCGGCGTCGGTGCCAAATGCGATGGCCACCCCCGCCTCATAGGCGGCGGCAAAGGTGCCCTGGATCTGGGGGCCGATCGCGGCGGCCTTGACGCGCACCACCTCCGGCAGTTTGTCGTCCTGCTCCGCCAGTTCCGCCACCCACTTGCCCGCGGAGATCGTCGGCACGTACCAGGTGTTGTGGCGCTTCATCAGCCCCATCGCCTCCCGATCCATGTAGGTCCCGTGTTCCACCGAATCCACGCCGGCGCGGATCGCGCGCTTCATGCCCTCGGCGCCGTGCGCGTGCACCGCCACCACAAAATTGTAGTCCTTCGCCGCGGCCATGATCGCGGCCAGCTCCTCGTCCGTGAACTGGGGGTTATCTCCACTCTTGGCCAGGGACATGACGCCACCGGTCACCGTCAGCTTGATGACATCGGAGCCGTCCTTGTAGCGCTGGCGGATCGCCTTGTAGGCGTCGTCGGGCCCGTTGATAACGCCCTCTTTGGGGCCGGGATCACCGCGCAGGTCCCCGCGCACCCCGTTGGTGGGATCGGCGTGGCCGCCCGTGGTACCAATCGCTTTACCGGCGGCGAAAATGCGCGGCCCCGGCACCCAGCCCCGGGCGATGGCGTCGCGGAGCCCCAGAAGCGCCTCCACGGAACCGGTTCCGAGATCCCGAACCGTGGTGAAGCCCGCATCGAGCGTGCGCCGGGCGTAGACCGTGGCGCGCAGGGCGTAGTCCGAGGGATTCATGTACAGCGCCTCGGCGTAGCTGGCCGGGGGATCCAGCTCTCCATCGAGATGCACGTGGGAGTCGATGAGTCCCGGCATGACAAAGGCGTCGCTCAGATCCACAACGCGGGCGCCTTCCGGTGTGACAAAGCCCTCTTCGATACCCGTGACTCGCCCGCCCTCGATGAGGATGGAGCGCTGCGCAAGCACCTCGCCCTCGACCACATCGAGGAGCTTGCCGGCGTGCACCACGGTCTCCACGGCCTGGCACAGGGTCGGCAGTGCCAGCAGCCAAACGCAGGCGATGAGATTTTTCATATTGTTCTCCTTACAGGTTTACCCAGCTGTTCAGGGCTCTGAGACGAAATTCCGTGCCGTCGAAACGCAGGATCACGGAGTCGGACAGTATCTCCCGCAGTTCCACGCCACGATTGCGCTGTCCCACGCGCAGCGTAGCGCCATTGATCCGCACCGTCGACGCGCCGTCGCCGCGATAGTCATGGCCCTGGTACATCAGGGTGGGCACGCTGTCGCGAAACTGTTTCGAAAGATCCGCCAGGAAGGGCACCGAATGGGTTTCCAGCGTGGCGTTGCGCGACTCCCGCTGCACCTGCCGCAGCACGGCCTCCACATCCACGGGAGTCTCCCTCACACGGCGGTCCCCCTGGGAACTGGCGGGGGAAGCTGCGGCCCGCCTTGGAGCAGGCGCGGCCGATGCGGCGCTTGCGGGCTCGGGCTTCGTCCCGGAGCGGGAACCCGGAGAAGGCGCAGATTGCGGTGTTGGTAGTGCGGTCTGTGCAGGAGGAATCCGCTCGTAGAGCGCGCGCACGTCCGCATCGCCCTGGGTCGATGGCCCCGCCGTCGCGGTGGCCTCGCCGGCGCGAGGCTTCGCGGGTGTAGCGACACGGGGCTCTCCCGCCGCCACCGCGCTCTGCGCCGTGGAAGTCGGCACCTCCGCCGGGGCGGGGGTCAGGGATTGCGCGGGGGAAGGTGGCGCCTCTCGCCCTGCCATGGCGGGAGCCGGAGCCCGCCCCGCATCGTCACCGCGGTCCCGCAGCATCAGGTAGACCAGCAGCCCACCGACGACCGCGATGACTATGGCCGCGGTCAGCCAGGGGCCGAAGCGGCGCTGGTCCCGGGCCGGTGTCAGGGCGGGAGACAGCAGATCCGGTGGCGCCCCGTCGGGTTGACGCTTTTCCTGTTCCGCCCGGGTCAGGGCATCCAGTATCAGGGACACGGCCTAACCCCCCGTCGCCATCGCGGCGGGCACCGTCAGGTGCTCCTCGAAGCGCCGCCGCGCCGCCGCGTTGTCCAGATCCAGGCCGGCGGCAAGTACCAGCGCCGCGAGGGTTCGCTCGCCCAGCACGCCATCGGCGGTCAGGCCCCGCCCCGCCTGGAAAAGCTTCACCCGCTCCTCGAGGCGCGCATCAAAACGTCGATCGGTGAGGGGCTGCCCCTGCCCGTCCATATCGGCGAACAGATCGGCCACAACGCGCACGTCATCCCCCTCGTCTCCCCGCTGCAGTGTGCGCGTCACGCGATGGAGGCTGCGGCGCAGGCGAACGTAGCGGCCATCCCAGTCCCGGCCGATCTCCGCCAGGGGGACGCGCACCAGTCCCGTGGGCGCGGCGAGCAGCGCCGCACCCTCGTCAACGCCCAGCAGCAACGCCCGGGACTCGATGCGCGCGTCGTCGATGAGCACGAGCAGCGCCGGGCGATCCTCTCGCATCAGCGCATCCCAGCTCGGAGCCTGCGCCTGCTCACAAGCCAGGCCCGGTTCGCGCAGGCGGGCGCAGAGATCCCAGCCCGCGGCGCCGCCGGCTTCGACCTGATACAGGTCCGCGAGATAGGTGGTGCCCTGTTCCAGGCTGAGGCGCCAGGTGTCGGTGGGAGCGACGGTTGGTCCCGGTGGGAATGCAGGAGTCGGGTCCCGGGTCTCGGCGCCCTCCACCGGAGCCGGGGCGGATGGAGTCGCCACCGGCGCCGCGGCGGTCTCCGGCGCTCCCGGCTCCCGCGAGAGGTATGCCCCCAGTGCCAGGGCGGCCAGCGCCAGGCCCCCGAGCCCCGCCGCGAGCCAGCGCCAGACCGGCGCCACGCGGCGGGGTGCTTCGACGCTGCCCAGAACCTCGGCTTCCGCTCGCCGCAGCAGGGCCCGGTCCAGGCGCGTCACTCCCTGGCCGTAGGCCCCCAGGAGCATGCGCTCGCACAGCAGATTGATGAGGCGGGGAACACCATGGCTGGTGTTGTGGATCGCGCGGATCAGGGCCGGCGAAAACAGCTCCTGCCCCGGCGCCAGGCCCGCGACGTGCAGGCGGTGGCGGATGTAGGCGCCGGTCTCCGAGGGGTCCAGGGGCTTCAGATCGAATCGGGCCGTTATGCGCTGGTTCAGCTGCCGAAGCTCCGGACGTGCCAGCTTCGCCGCCAGCTCCGGCTGACCGATAAGGATTATGTGCAGCAGTTTCTCTTCGCTGGTCTCGAGATTGGTCAGCAGGCGGATCTGTTCCAGCACGTCAAAGCTCAGGTGCTGGGCCTCATCGATCATCAGCACGGTCTTGCGACCGCGGCGATGGTTGTCCAGGAGGAACTGGTGCAGCGCATCGGTCAGGGCCTTGAGCCCCGGCTGCGCATCGGCGATATCGAGCTTGAGTTCGTCGCAAACCGACGCCAGAAGGTCCCGGGAGTCCAGGGCGGGGTTGAGAATCATGGCGATGTCCACGTTCTCGGGAAGCTGCTCCAGGAGGCAACGGTTGATCGTGGTCTTGCCGGTACCCACCTCGCCGGTGAGAAGGATAAAGCCACCCCCCGCACCGACCCCGTACAGCAGGTGGGCCAGGGCGTCGCGATGCCTGGGGCTCATGTACAGGTACCGGGGGTTCACCGCTATGGAAAACGGCGCCTCCGACAAACCGAAAAACGCGTGATACATGCCTAGGGCTCCGGGTTGCCCCCGGGCCTCCGGAAAACGGAACAGGGGCGCATTATGCCGCAAGGCCCAAGGCCCCGGCGAGGGATCAGGGGGCGGGTTCGGCGATCTCTTCGCTGGCCCTGGCGAGCACGTCCAGCGCCTCATCGCACCAGGCCAGGTACTGGCGACCACTCATGATTCCGCCGAGCAAGGCCAGGTAGACGCCCTTGCGCCGCAGGGGCAGCGTGTCGGGATCATCATAATGGCGACGGCGGATACGCTCGTACAGGTAGAGGCGCTCCATCATGGCTTCGCGCCGCACCTGCACGCGCTCCGTGATCATACCGATGTTGTCTTCCGAGAGGTTGTATAACTTGACGTAGAAATCGTCCTTGGTCTCCTGCAGGCGCATGCGGTCCCCGGCGACCACCCAGGCGGCAAGGGCCTCGCGCCCCGCATCCGTGAGTCCGTAGACGACCCGGTCCGGCCGCCCCTGCTGCGCCTCCTGGCGCCCCGTCGCCCAGCCCTCGTCCCGGAGACGACGCAGTTCCCGGTAGATTTGCTGATGGGACGCGTGCCAGAAAAAGCCCAGGGACTTGTCGAAGGAGCGCGCGAGATCATAGCCGGACAGTTCGTCTTCCAGCAGTGCGGTCATGATGGCGTAGCGCAGGGCCATGGGAATCCTCCAGCGTTGTCCCTATTGTGCCCGAAAAAATCTATATGCAACATGTTGCATACAATGTTTAGGTCCACTACGCTTCGCAGCGCTCACCATTGACTACCCGCATCCCATACAAGGAGTGACCCCATGGCTCTGCCCGACATCCTCAAGACCCGACTGCGCCTCCCCGTCGTCGGCTCCCCCCTGTTTATCATCTCGAACCCGGATCTGGTCATCGCCCAGTGCAAGGCGGGCATCGTTGGCTCGTTCCCGTCGCTGAACGCCCGCCCCATCGAAGAACTGGAGCGCTGGCTCCAGCGCATCAACGATGAGCTTGCGGCCTACGACGCAGAGAATCCCGATCAGCCCTCTGCCCCCTACGCGGTAAACCTCATCGTCCACGGCTCCAACAACCGTCTCCAGGAAGACCTGGAGCTGTGCGTGAAATACAAGGTACCTGTGGTTATCACCTCCCTGGGCGCCAAGGAGTTTGTCAACGAGGCCATCCACTCCTACGGTGGCATTGTGCTCCACGACATCATCAACAATCGCTTTGCGAAGAAGGCAGTGGAAAAAGGTGCGGACGGCCTCATCGCCGTGGCAGCCGGAGCCGGTGGCCACGCGGGCACGATTTCCCCCTTCGCTCTGGTGCAGGAGATCCGCGAATGGTTTGACGGCCCCGTGCTGCTGTCCGGTTCCATCGCCTCCGGCCAAGCTGTCCTCGGCGCCCTGGCCATGGGCGCAGACCTGGCGTACATCGGCTCGGCGTTTATCGCCACGGATGAAGCCAATGCCGAGGAGGCCTACAAGCAGGCCATCGTTGACTACAGCTCGTCGGACATCGTCTACAGCAACCTGTTCACCGGTGTGCATGGCAACTACCTGGCGCCATCGATTCGCGATGCGGGCATGGATCCGGAAAACCTGCCCGAAGCCGACCCCTCGAAGATGGATTTCGGCTCCGGCGGCAACACCGAAGCCAAGGCCTGGAAGACCATCTGGGGCTGCGGCCAGGGCATCGGCGCCGTGAAATCCGTCGGACCTGCAGCGGACCTCGTCGCCAGGATCCGCAGCGAGTACGACGAGGCTCGCGCCCGCCTGGCGGACCTCGCCTGAGCCACGGGCGGGAACCTTCCCGCCCCGGGTTTGCCTAAGGAGGCAGAAGCCGTTGGAGAAGCCCATGAGACTGCCGATTTTTGCCTCCCTCCTCGCCCCCCTGCTCGGTCTGCAGGTCCTGGTGAGTTTCCCGTCCGCCCATGCAGAGGAACGCACGGCGGATTTCGCCGGTGGCTGCTTCTGGTGCATCGAGTCCGACTACGCCAAGCTCGAGGGAGTCAGGGATGTGGTATCGGGTTTCACCGGGGGTTCCCTGCCCAACCCGAGCTACCGGGGCAATCACGAAGGCCACTATGAAGCGGTGCGCGTCACCTACGACAGCGACGTCGTCAGCTACGACGAGCTGCTGCACCACTTCTGGCGCCACATCGATCCCCTGGACGCCGGGGGTCAGTTCTGCGATCGGGGCTTCAGCTATTAGTCCGCGATCTTTGTCGCCAATGACACGGAGCGCGCCGCCGCCGCGGCAACGCTGGCCGAGGTCGATGCCCTGTTCCCCGAGCAGGACGTGGCCACGGCGATCCTGCCCGCGGGACGTTTCTGGCCCGTGGAGGATTACCATCAGGATTACGCCGAGAAGAACCCCCTGCGCTACAAGTACTACCGCTGGAACTGCGGTCGCGATCAGCGGGTGAATGAGCTCTGGGGCGACAAGGACTGGGGGCTCCCCGCCACCGCCGCGGGTGCGCACAGCAGCCCCTGACACCGTTCGTCGCAGCATCGGTGACGTCCGTCGCGACCCTGGACCACTCCCTTGAATGACCCGCAGCAATCACCGACACTCGGGGTCCGCAAATCCAGAGGTTTCACCATGATTCTTCGCGCCCTGACCCTCGCCGTCGTAGCAGCAAGCTTTCCCCTTGCCAGCGTCGCAGCAGACAATGACGCGCGGACGGTAATCGAGAAGCTCGACGACCTGCCCCGCCACAGCTATAACATTGAACTGCCCGTCACAGAGCTCTACGCTCCCCAGAATCGCGACGCCCTGCTGGCCCTCGCCCACGCCGTTGCCGACGATGTGCGCGCGGACCTTGAGCGCTATGACATTCGCGACGACAACACCGTGCAGGACTTCTACGCGCTGCTCGGCACCGTCGCGCTGCTCGACGAAGACTGGCAGATCGCTGGCAACGACCGGCACATCCGCCATCAC
>CAXBBA010000017.1:0-12116 GCA_963973805.1 uncultured Halieaceae bacterium
AGTTCCCGCAATCGTCGCAGTGCGGGTGCGGGGCTGGGCCTGGCTATCGCCCGGGCGGTGGTCGATGCCCACGATGGCAAAATCCGGGCGACACCTTCCGATATCGGGGGCCTGGCCGTAGAGGTCGAGCTCCCCCTGCAAGACAAGCGGTGAGTACCATGGACAAACCCCGAATTCTGATTGTTGAAGACGAAGAGAAGATTGCCACGCTGCAGCGGGACTATCTGCTGCAGGCGGGTTTTGAGGTCAGCCTTCTGCACGAGGGCGGCGCCGCGGCCGAACATATCGTGGCGACGGCACCGGATCTGGTGATTCTGGACCTGATGCTGCCGGGGGAGGACGGACTGACGATCTGCCGCCGCGTGCGCGAGACCAGCGAGGTGCCGATCATCATGGTCACGGCGCGCGTCGATGAGATTGACCGCCTTCTGGGTCTGGAACTCGGCGCCGACGACTACCTGTGCAAGCCCTTCAGCCCCCGGGAGCTGGTGCTGCGCGTGAAGGCGATACTGCGGCGCGGTGCGGCGAGTTCGCAGGAGCCATCGGCGGGATTGCGGTACGGCGAACTGGTCCTCGATCAGGATTGCCACAGCTGCAGCTACGATGGCCTGCGCCTGGACCTGACGCCGGGGGAGTTTCGCCTGCTGTAGGCGCTGATGGTGCGCCCGGGGCGGGTGCTGTCGCGGCAGCAGCTCATGGACGTGGCCTACGAGGACCACCGCATAGTGAGCGACCGCACCATCGACAGCCACATGCGCAACCTGCGGCAGAAGCTCGCGGACGCCAGTGGGGACGCAGAGCGCGAACTCATTCGCTCCGTGTATGGCGTGGGCTACGCGCTGACCTGAACCCCGGGCTGCACCGATGGTCGTGCTAGCATGCGCTGCATTCTTTCCCGTCCCCGACGCAGGCTTCGGTGCAGACACTCCTACTCTACCTCGTCACGGTGCTGGTCTGGGGCTCCAGCTGGATCGCCATCAAGTATCAGCTCGGAACCGTAGACCCCCTGGTGTCCGTCGCCCATCGCATGGCGCTGGCGGCGGCGCTGTGCGTGCTGCTCACGCAGCTCTCCCAGGGGTTTGTGCGCCTGAGTGTGGCGGACCATCGACGCATCTTCCTCCAGGGCCTGTGCCTGTTCAGCGGTAACTATCTGTTCATCTATGCGGCGACGGCGGATCTCTCCACGGGACTGGTCGCGGTGATCTTTTCGACCATGGTGGTGCTCAATGCCCTGGGTGGTGCGGTTTTCCTGGGTGCCCCCCTGCGCCCCGCCGTGCTCCTGGGCGGATTCATCGGCCTGTTGGGGATGGCGGGGCTGTTCCTGCCCGAGTTCGAGACCCTGTCCCTTGGTGACTCTCGCCTCAGGGCCGTGGGGATCTGCTTTATGGGTACGCTCTGCGCATCGGCGGGCAACATGATCGCCGCGACCAACCTGCGCAAGGGACTGCCCGTGCTCACCTGCAACAGCTGGGGCATGATCTACGGCTGTGGGACGTTGTATGCGGCGGCGCTTCTGCTGGGCAAGCCCATCGTGCTGGACACCACGCCGGTCTACCTGGCGTCTCTGGTCTACCTGGCGTTCTTCGCCACGGTGCTGGCGTTCTGGGCCTACATCTCCCTCATCGGCCGCATCGGTGCGGACCGGGCGGCCTACACCACGCTGATATTCCCCGTGGTTGCCCTTGTGATTTCGATGCTGCTGGAGGACTACCGCTGGACCGGTCTCGGCGTGCTGGGGCTGGGTCTGGTGCTGGCGGGGAACTGGCTGGCGATGCGCGGCGTGCGTCGCTGACCTATACTCACCGCCAGATCAGAAGCCGGGACAGGTACCGTGGCAGGATTCCAGATTCGTAAGGCGCACAGCATGGACAAGGGCGAGTTGCGCGATGCCGCCCAGGGTCTGGCCCGGGAGCTGGAGCAGGCCCATGGCCTGCGCGCGCGCTGGGACGGGGACTGTGTGCGCATGAAGGGCGCCGGTGTCGACGGCAAGCTCACCCTGAGCGACCACGATGTGCTGGTCAGCGTCGAACTGGGCCTTATGGCCTCGCCGTTCAAAGGGGTGCTGCGCAACGAAGTGCAGCGCTTTCTGGACCAATACGTGTCCTGAGTTCAGTCCAGCACCGTGACCCCCGCCAGGGGGTTCGGGTTCTGAATCAGTGTTGCGAAGGCCTCCGCCAACTCCTGGCTGCGCGCAACGCACTCCCGCCAGTAGCGTTTTCTCTCGTCGGGTTCCAGGGCGAGGAAATCATTGCGATCCGGAATTTTGCCCCGGGGCAGGGAAGCGATGAACGCGGGCCCCGGGCTGACGAGTACCAGATTGTCCGCGGCGGCGGGGCGGTAGCGACGCCAGGGCAGGAACTTGTCGAACCACCCCGTGGTGATATCGCCACGAAAATGGGGGTACAGCACCAGCGGTGCGTCCTTGAAGGTGTCGAGGGCGAAGTGGTAGTCGATGATGCCCCCGTCCCAGTAGTGCCCCGGTGGTGCGCCGGGAAGATCCCGCTCCCCCGCAAGGACGAAGGGAATCGAACCGCTGGCGTGCAGTGCGGGCATCACGGCCTCGGGTTGCAGCGGCACACTCACGGCATTGAAGTCCCGGAACGGCGCGGGCGGTGCGTCGGCGCTGGTGAACAGCACGCGCTGGAACTGACTGCTGAGCAGGCGTCGGTCCAGGCTGTTGAGCAGTCCGGCGCCGCCCATGGCCAGGCCCAGGGCGAGGCGCGACGCGGAGGAGTTCAGGCCGCGGCCACGCGCCGTCACGATGTAGCTGTGGAGCTGCGGGTGCTGCACCAGCGCCCGGGCACCGCGGTCCCCCAGCACATGGTCGAGCATTGCCGCAGACACGCTGCTGATCTCCTGCGCGTCGGGCTTTTCGCTGTAGTCCCAGTTGATGTAGATATCTTCGAAGCGATCGATGGCCGCCCCGGGGTCGTCCTGGGCCAGGCAGGCGTGGCGCCAGGTGCCGACGGAGGAGCCGATGGCCTGGAGCGGCTCCTCGCGCTCCTCCATCAGGTAGGAGCCGAAGAGCAGGCGGTCCAGATGGTCCAGGATGAGCCACTTGGGACCGCCGGAGGCGCCCAGGAGCAGCGAGACGTCCCGGCCCCGCCAGCCTTCCTTTTCGAGGTGGCGCGCGGCGTTGCGGCCGACAATCACCTGCAGCGCATCGTTCATGCAGAGGTTTCCATGCGGCGCACGGCGCTGGGGGTGTTCCCGGTCCAGCGACGGTAGGCGCGGCGAAAGTTGGATGGATCGTTGAAGCCCAGGCGATAGGCGATGCTGGCGATGGACATGGGAGTCTCGCGCAGGTAGCGCGTGGCGTGCTCCGCCCGCACCGAGTCCAGCAGCGCCTGGAAGCTGGTGCCCGTCTCGGCCAGGCGTCGCCGGTAGGTGCGGGAGCTCACGTTGAGCATGGCCGCGACCTGGGGCATCTGCGGGTACTGGCCTTCGAACTTGCGCAGCAGGCGGCGCGTCTGCGTCGCCAGATCATCGACCTGGGCGAGGTCCGCCAGCAGGCGGGCGCACTCCGCTTCGTAGAGCTGGCGCAGCGCCGGATTCGAACTCGGCAGCGCGAGGTGCACCAGGGACTCGGGGAAGCTCCAGGCGGCGATGTGGCAGTCGAAGTGCATATCTCCGCCAAGGATCGCGTAGTACTGCTCCACATATTCCGGGGCGGGGTAGGGGAAGTCGTAGCGAATAGGGAAGTCCTGTTCCGCGAGCAGCCCGCCCAGGGTGTTGCGGATGGCCCCCGCGATCACCTCCAGGCCGAAGGTGATGGGCAGGTCCGCCTGGGTGTTGGTGGAGGTGATGCGCATGCGCCCATCCCGGACACCAAACTGCAGTTCCAGGTCCGGCGCGAGCACGGGGTAGTAGCGCTCGAACAGCTGGAGCACCTCGCCCAGGTTGCGGCAGGTCATGAAGGCCTGGCCCAGCACCGCGTGGGCCGACAGGTTCAGGCGGACCCCCAGGTGCAGGCCCAGGGCAGGGTCACCGGTCAGGCGCAGGGCGTTCTCCGCCAGGGCGCGGAACACCGGGCCGGGTATGCGGGCGCCGATGGTGCCCGAGGCGTCGCTGGCGAGGCCGCTTCCCTGCAACAGGGCCTCGCGATCAACGCCGGCTTCGAGGGCCAGGTCGATGAGAATCAGGGCATATTGGGCGGGAGTGCTGTTATCCATTGCTTGATTTGGCCATAAATGACCCTATTTTGACAAGAAGCTACCTTGTCGTGTTCCGGTCCGTGTCCGATATTGACACGGTACCCGCCACCCAAGAGAGATAAAACGATGAAAATTCAGTGGGAAGAGAACACACCGCGCAAAATCCAGAGCTTTCCCGGCGCGGATTTCCCGAAGGAAAATCCCGATCTGGAAGACGTGCTCACCAGCGAGCAGGTCGATCATGTTGCGGAAATCTTCAACACGCCCCTCACCGGCTCCTACAATTGGGACTACACGGTGCAGGACGATCGCATCAAGAAGCTCTATGACCTGGGCAAGCAGCTGAACTGGGACCCGGAGATGGATATCGACTGGAACCGGCCCTGGCCCGATGAGCAGCGAGCGCCGGAGCTCATGAACCTGCATGAGTACGAGCCCTACCTCGCCATGGACGACAAGACCAAGGACGAGTTCTGGCTGCACATGAATGCCTGGAGCCTGTCCCAGTTCCTCCACGGCGAACAGGGTGCGCTGCTGGTCGCGTCCCAGCTCTGCTCCTGCGCCCCGACCTTCAACGCCAAGCTCTACGCCGCCTCCCAGACCTTCGACGAAGCGCGCCACGCGGAGGTGTTCAACAAGTACCTGCAGAAGCGCCTTGGCCTGATGTATCCCATCAACACGCATCTGAAGAGCATCATCGACAAGATCCTCACGGATCCGCGCTGGGACATGAAGTTCATCGGCATGCAGATCGTGATCGAAGGCCTGGCGCTGTCAGCGTTCAACACGACGCGGGAAACCACGCCGGACCCCGTGCTCAAGGACGTGGTGTACCTGGTGACCCGCGATGAGGCCCGCCACGTGACCTTTGGCGTGAACTACCTCGAGGAGTTCGTGAAGACCCTGTCCGACGAGGAGCGGGAAGAGCGGGCCCAGTTCGCCTATGAGGCCTGTGTGGTCAGCCGGGAACGGCTGGTGGCCACGGACGTGTTCCGCCACTTCGGCTGGGATGTGGAAGAGGCCCGGAAGCAGGTGCTCGAGGGCTTTGTGATGTCGACGTTCCGGAACCTGTTGTTCCAGCGCGTGGTGCCCAATCTCAAGCGCATCGGCCTGCTCACGGACCGGATTCGTCCCAAGTTCGAAGAGCTGGGCATTCTCGAGTTCGAGAACATGACGACGGATGGCGATATCGACTGGAGTGCCCTGGAGCGCCCCCTGGACACCGAAGAGGCCCAGGACCACGAGCAGAGCATGCTGGCCCAGTTCCACGAGCGCCACGAGGCAGATATCGAGGCGCTCAAGGGCGCCGAGGCTCCGGCACAGCAGGTCGCCGATGAGGCTGCCAACCCCCAGAGTGGCGGTTGCTGCTGATCCATCCGGCGATGGGGGTGCTTCGCGTCCCCGGGTCACAACAGAAACGCCCCGGAGACGGGGCGTTTTTTTATGGCCGCCGCTTCGGGACCTGAGAGGGCGTAGCGGCTGGGCACAAAAAAGCCGGCTGAGATTGCCGGCTTTTTCAGCTGATGCGGCGGTCAATCAGGCGGCGAGGGCCTTGATCTGCGCATTCAGGCGGCTCTTGTGACGGGCTGCCTTGTTCTTGTGGATGATGCCTTTGTCTGCCATGCGGTCGATGACCGGTACGGCGGCGGTGTAAGCGGCACGGGCCTGCTCAGCATCGCCGGTTTCGATGGCAGAAATCACGCGTTTGATGTTGGTACGCACCAGAGAACGCAGGCTCGCATTATGGGAACGACGCTTCTCGGACTGGCGGGCGCGCTTGCGCGCCTGGGGGGAGTTGGCCACGGGGACTCCTGAATCTCGGTCAAAAATTTTGGAGGGCGGATTCTGCCGACTGTGGGCGCCTGTGTCAATGCCTGTGAGAACGGTGAATTTTCCCGCTTCCCCCGAATTCACAAAAACGTCCGGCTCGCCGGTTACAATGCGTGCCTTGGCACAGGAGGAACCTATGAACCCCAGCACCCAATCCGCCAGCAGTGAGACCCCAGAAGCCCCGCGGGTTCTCGGTTTTACCGGCTCGCCGAATTTCCGTGATGCCGGAGGCTATCGGGCCGAGGGAGGACAGCTGCGCCGGGGGCAGGTGTTTCGCAGCGGGCACCTGGCCGATCTGACAGAGGAAGATCAGCAGCGCCTGGCAGCGCTCGACCTGACGCTGGTGGTGGACCTGCGGCGCGCAGACGAGCGTGAGCTGGAGCCCTCACGCCTTCCGGCCGGGGTGACGGTGCACGGCGCCAATATCACCCCGGGCAGCCAGGCGAGCGCCATCTACTCCGATTCCACGCAGTTGGGGGGCGCAGAGGCGATGCGCCAGTTCATGTGTGACATCAACCGGGAGTTCGTGCGCTCCCAGAGTGAGGTGTATCGCGAGGTGTTTACGGTCCTGCTGGACAGCGGCGCCGAGCGCGTCCTGTTTCACTGCTCCGCGGGCAAGGATCGCACAGGCTTTGCCGTTGCCATGCTGCAGGCGGCCCTGGGGGTGGCACAGGAAGGTATCGAGGCGGACTACCTGCTGTCGCGGCACTACTACCTCATAGAGGAGCAGATGGCGCGGGTGCGCAGGAAGTACTCGGTGGACCACCTCAGCGATGCGGATCTGGCGCCGATGATGCGCACGGATCCGGCGTACCTGCAGGCCGCCATGGATGAGATCGGCGCCCGCTGGGGTGATCGGGAGCTGTTTCTGGAAGAAGGCCTGGGGCTGGGGCCCGTCGAGCGGCGTGAGCTGCGTCGCCGGTTCGTGGGTGCCTGAGGGCACCCCCGAGCGGAGCGCGGGTCTAGAACGCCACGAACAGCATTGTGCAGCCAACGAGGGCGACCAGCAGGGCCTGACCCGCGCGGTCCAGGCGGAAGAGCCCGTAGAGGTAGGCGATGGGCGGCAGAAAAACGGCAAAGAGGCCCCAGGCATAGTCGTCTTTCCAGGCGGCGATCAGCAGCAGAATCCAGCTCACCAGCAGCGTGGCGAGGCCGTACATCATGAGGACGGCGCTTGTCGGTTCCATGGTTTTTCCTCGGTTCGAAAATAAAGGCGCGCGAAGGTTAGCAGATGCGCCGCCCGGCGTCAGCGCCCGCCCGCGATTGCTTGATGACGCTGGCGGGCAATTTGGTTAAGGTGGGGCGCTTTTTTCGTGGAGCTCACTGTGTCCGATCCCTTCGCTGCCATACGACCCTTCAATGACGATGAGGTCCGGCCAGCCCTTGAGCGTCTGCTGGAGAAGCCCGAGCTTCTCAACGCGATTGGCCGTCTGCGGCTGGGGCGGGCCATGACCTCCCTGGGCTGGCTGCTGCGGCCCCTGCTGCGCTGCTATCTGCGGCGCCAGCTCAACGGGGTCGACACGGTGCAGGACCTGCAACTGCGGATCAAGATCTACATGGACCGCATGATCGAAGAGAGCACGGCGGGTTTCACCACCTCGGGCCTGGAGCGCCTCGACTCCGGCCGTGCCTATCTGTTTATCAGCAATCATCGCGATATTGCGATGGACCCCGCCTTCACCAATTACGCCCTGCACCGGGCCGGTCACGACACCTTGCGCATCGCCATTGGTGACAACCTGCTGACGGAAGAGTGGGTGGCGGACCTCATGCGCCTGAACAAGAGTTTCATTGTGCAGCGCTCCGTCAGCGGCCCCCGGGAGCTGCTCGCGGCCTCGCGTCTGCTGTCCCGCTATATCCGCCAGTCCGTGACGGAGGACAATGTGCCGGTCTGGATTGCCCAGCGCGAAGGGCGGGCGAAGGACGGCAGGGACCGCACGGAGCCCGCGGTGGTGAAGATGCTTTCCCTCAGTCGCGACAAGGCCCGGGAGAGCTTCGGTGATCACATTGCCGATCTGCACATCGTGCCCGTGGCCATCAGCTACGAGCTGGACCCCTGCGACGAGATGAAGGCGCGGGAACTCCATGCGCTGGGCGCCACGGGGAGCTACGAGAAGACTGAGCAGGAGGACGTGGCATCCATCGGGCGGGGCATCACGGGGTCCAAGGGCCGGGTGCATGTGCATTTTGGCGAGCCCCTGGGCGCGGGCCTCGAAACGCCGGATGCGGTGGCAGCGGAGATCGACCGCCAGGTTGTCGCGGGCTATCGCCTGCATCCCACCAACGTCTGGGCTTACCAGCGCCTGCACGGCGAGCCGGATCTCACGGGAATCACCGTCGACGAGGGAAGCTGCAGCCAAGCGGCCTTTGACGCGCGCATCGCCGCGATGGAACCCGCACTGCGCCCCCAGGCCCTGGCGAGCTACGCCAATGCCCTGGTGAGCTCCCTGGGGCAGCGTGAGAGCCTGCCGGAGGCCCATGACCGCACTGGCTGACGCGGACAAGGACGCGATCCGCGAGGCGTACAGCAGTATCACCGAGGCGCGGGGCCTGGTGCCACGCTGGGGCCAGCGCCAGATGATCGCCGAGGTGGCCAATACGCTGGCGCGCATTGGTGCGCAGAGCTTTGATGAGGACGAAGCGCCGGGTTCGCCCATCGCGGTGATCGAGGCTGGCACGGGCACCGGCAAGACGATCGCCTACGTCATCCCCGCCCTGGTGCTCGCGCGCGCCCGCAGCAAGCGCCTGGTGATTGCGACCGCCACCGTGGCCCTGCAGGAACAGCTGATCAACAAGGATCTGCCCGACATCCACAACGGCAGTGGCCTGGACTTCACCTATTCCCTGGCCAAGGGGCGCCGCCGCTATCTCTGCCTGAGCCAGCTCGACCGTTTGATGGCGCAGGAGTCCGGGAGCGGGCACACCATCGGCCTGTACCCCGATGAAGTCGAGGCGGCCCTGCCGCGGTCGGCGCTCGAAACCTACCATGCGATGCTGGATGCCCTGGGGCGCGGTGACTGGGATGGTGACCGCGACGCATGGCCCTCGACCATCGAAGACGAGGACTGGTTTCCCGTGACCTCCGATCAGGGGCAGTGCACGGGGCGACGGTGTCCGAACATCAGCAATTGCAGCTTCTACCGGGCGCGCGACGGCCTCCAGGATGCGGATATCGTTGTGACCAATCACGATCTGGTGCTGGCGGATCTGGCGCTGGGGGGCGGAGCGATTCTGCCGCCACCGGAAGACAGCATCTTCATCTTCGATGAGGGGCATCACCTGCCCGACAAGGCCGTGAATCACTTTGCGACCTTCTGTCGCCTGTCCTCCGCGCAGAGCTGGATCGCCGAGACGCAGCGTGCCCTGGCCAAGGGCGCCCCGTTACTCGGAATGATTCCGGGGCTGGACTCCGTGCTCGAGCCTCTGCCATCGCTGTTTGATGAAGTCAGCCTGGCCCTCGCCAGCGCAGGCGCCGAGGCGGCGCAGCTGCTGGATCTGGCGGAAGGTGATGGTACGCAGCGTCGCTTCGAGAGCGGCGTGATTCCCGAAGACCTGGCGGTGCAGGCGCGCTCCCTGGACAGCCTCTGGTCCCGCTTGACGGGACGCCTGGCGACGCTGGATCGGGGCCTCGACGATGCGATGGAAGATGATGACCTCGCGGCGCGTCGGGATGAGATCGAAGCCTGGCAAATGGCCGTGGGCGGCATGCTGGTGCGCGCCGAAGGTATCACGGCGTTGTGGCGGGACTTCGCTGCGGGCGCCGTGGCCGAGGACCCGCCCCGGGCCCGCTGGCTGCGCCGCCGGCCCGACGACGAGCCCGATGCAGTGGACTTTCACTGCAGCCACATTCTCGGTGCGGATATTCTTCGGGAGCAGCTGTGGTCCCGGGCCGCCGGTGCCGTGCTCACCTCTGCCACGATGACGGCGCTCGGTCGCTTTGACCGTTTCTGTGCCCGCTCCGGCGTTCCCGATGACAGTACCTTCAAGGTGGTGGCGAGCCCCTTCGACCACCGCAAGGCCACGCTGCGGGTGCCGGCGATGGAGAGCGAGGCGAGTGATGCCCAGGCTCACACGGCGGAGCTGGTAACGCTGCTGCCGGAGCTGCTGGATGAAAACGAGGGCTCCCTGGTGCTGTTTTCGTCGCGGCGGCAAATGAACGATGTGTTCGAGGATTTGCCGCGGGAATGGCGCGAGCGAACGCTGCGTCAGGACGATTCGAGCAAGCAGGAGATTCTGCGCCGTCATCGCCAGGCGATTGACGAGGGCAACGGCAGCGTGATCTTCGGCCTCGCCAGCTTCGCCGAGGGCGTGGACCTGCCCGGCGCCTACTGCGCCCATGTGCTCATCGCCAAATTGCCCTTCTCCGTGCCCGACGATCCCGTGGATTCGGCGCTTGCCGAGTGGCTCGAGGCCCAGGGGCGCAACCCCTTCATGGAGATCAGTGTGCCCGATGCCGCCCTGCGCCTGGTGCAGGCGAGTGGGCGGTTGCTGCGCACGGAGAACGACACGGGGCGCATCACGCTCCTTGACCGCCGGGTACTGACGCGGCGCTACGGGCGGGCGATCCTCGATTCCCTGCCGGCGTTTACACGACAGTTTGACTAACCTGACGCTCAGGCCCGAATGCAGCACAAAAAAGCCCGCGGTGCTTGCGCGCCGCGGGCTCGGAGTGCCTTGGGACAGGGCTCAGAAGCTGTAGCTCACCTCGAAGACCAGCGTCGCAGGGGCGCCCAGGGGCGCGAGGGTACCATTGACGGGCACGGGGCCGATAAAGCCCAACTGCGTATCATTACCGTGGCGCACCGTATCGAGGAGGTTGCGGCCATACATGGACAGGGTCCAGCTCCCACCGGCGGTGTAGAAGTCCAGATAGATGTCCAGCACCTCCTGTTCGAGGATGTAACCCAGATTGTTGTCCGTGAAGAACGTCTCGTCGCGGTAGGCGTAGCTGATACGCGATGAGAGGTAGCCGAGGTCACCGAGCTGCAGATCGTAGATCGCCGAAATGCTGTAGGTCAGCTCGGGGGCCCGGGGTAGATCCAGGTCCTTGTCGGCACTATCAATTACGCCGTCGCCATTGAGGTCGAAGCGTACGCTGGTGTACTCCGCGTCGATCACTCCCAAAGAGGCGAGGACCGTGAAGTTGTCCGAGACCGCGAAGGTGCCATCAATCTCCAGGCCCATGATGTCCGTGTCCGCGGTGTTCTGGATCAACTGCAGAACGCCGGAAACTGTACTGGGCAGGTTGACCTCGCGCTGTTGGTCTGAAATCTGGGTGAGGTAGGCGGACGCGTTCAGCTGACCTCGGGACCACTCGGATTTGTAGCCGATTTCCCAGGATGTTGCCTCTTCTTCATCGAAGGGGCCGGGACCGAACTCGTAGATTGCCGTGCCGTCTGCTGCGAAGCCCGTGGGCACTTCGGTGTTGCGCAGGTTGTAGCCACCGGAGCGGTAGCCCTGAGTCACGCTGCCGTAGACGCGGGAGTTGTCTGTGAGCTCATACATGAAGCCGAGCTTGGGCGACAAAAAGGACCAGCTCTTGTTGTCAATAAAATCCGCGGTGCATTCGGTAGTCGCGAAGGCATAGTCCGGTCCATTGGGGCTGCCGATGTAGCAAGGTGCATTGTTGAGGGGCAGGTTGGTCGAGCGCGTATCCTTTTCTTCGTCGGTCCAGCGGATGCCGGCGGTCAGGGTCAGACGATCCGTGAGGTCATAGTCTGCGGATGCGAAAATCCCCATGCTTTCCACGTCCAGATAACCACCGCCTTCCTGGCTGAGAGCAGGCAGACCGACTCCTGTCAGGACACCGAGCAGACGACGGTTCTCGTCATAGGCAAGTTCGCTCTCGAACATGTAGATGCCGGTGGTCAGATTCAGGCGCTCATCCATGAACAGTCCGTTGTAGCGCAGCTCGTTGGACCACTGTTCATAGGTGGAGTCCGTGTCGGAGTGGAATAGCCAGATAGGCTGGGAATCGATGTCTGAAACGGTGCTGTTGTCCTGTTCGCGTGTGGCGAATATGTTGGTGATGGTGCCACCGGCGACGTCCCAGTTGAGGGTCAGGTTGAAGGTGTCCACCTCCAGCTTGCCGTCGCCTGGCTCGTCGATGCTGAAGTCGAAGCTGTCGCGGTC
>CAXBBA010000018.1:0-12063 GCA_963973805.1 uncultured Halieaceae bacterium
CGCAAAAACTGCGGTATCGGGGGCGTCTTCTGCGCGGCCCTGGATCTGCCGTTCAAAACCACGGCATCGGCCTCTTCCCCACCCTGAGATACGCCACGGGGCTTACGTCCTGATTCGGGCGGCGCGCATTATATGAACAACCCTGCCGGTATTCAAGGACCAAGGCCTTTGGAGGCAACGGGAAAATCCCCTATTTTTCAGATAGTTAAAAGCTATCGACCAATGTCGGTAAAAAACTTTGGCACCGTCCGGAGCAGTACGGACACCGGGTGTTTTTCGAAAAATTCACCCATAAACACCACATGTGGCGCAACGAGCTATCTAACTACCTATATATAGTAATCATCAACGCAGGTGAGCGAGGATTCCATCGAGCTCTTCGAGGCTGCTGTACTTGAGCACCAATTTTCCCTTGCCCCCCGCGCCATGCTGGATCTGCACGGGACTGCCGAGCTTCTGCGCAAGTTCATCCTGCAGGGAACGGATGTTCGGATCCAACGCCGGTTTTTCCATCTTCTTGCCCGCAGCGCTCTGGTGGTTGCGCACCAGGGCCTCGGTCTGGCGCACGGACAGGTTCTTCGCTACCACCTGGCGGGCGAGCTGCACCTGTTCATCACCTTCGAGGGCAAGAAGACAACGGGCATGCCCCATATCGAGATCACCGCGCTCCAGCAAGGTCCGCACCTCGGGCTGCAAGGTCATCAGGCGAAGCAGGTTAGCGACCGTGGGACGGGACTTGCCCACCGCATCGGCCACTTCCTGCTGCGTGAGATCGTACTCCTCCTGCAGGCGGGACAGCGCCGTGGCTTCCTCGATGGGATTGAGATCTTCGCGCTGCAGGTTCTCGATGAGCGCCATGGCGATGGCATCTTCATCGGGGACATCGCGCACAAGAGCGGGGATCTCTGCCAGACCTGCCAACTGCGCGGCACGCCAGCGACGCTCACCGGCAATGATCTCGAAACCCTCGGGCTGGACCGGTCGCACCACGATGGGCTGCATGATGCCCTGTACGCGAATGCTCGACGCCAGCTCTTCCAGCGCCTCGGCATCAAATTCTCGCCGGGGCTGATAGCGGCCACGCTGGATAGCCTCGACGGGGAGCTCCCGCAACAGGCCGGAATCTTCCGCCCTGGCCGCTGAACCCGTTGCGTCGTCCGTCGTCGCTGCAGATGTCGCGCCAGATCTGTTTGCCGATCCCGACAGCAGCGCATCCAGGCCTTTTCCGAGACTCCGTCGTTTGGCGCTCATGGTTTAACCTCCTGTACCGGGATCGGCGCCCTCGGCGCGTTCTTCACGGCGAATTATTTCTCCCGCCAGAGCCATGTAGGCGCGGCTTCCCCGGGAGTAGCGATCGTAGTGCATGGCCGGTACCCCGTGGCTGGGAGCTTCCGCCAGGCGAATATTCCGGGGAATCACCGTGCGATAGACCCGGTCGCCAAAATGTTCGTGGAGCTGCGACGACACCGCATTGGTCAGGCTGTTTCGCGGGTCGTACATGGTGCGCAGGATGCCTTCGACCTCGATGGCGACGTTCACGCTGCCGCGCACCTGCTCGATGGTATCGAGAAGCGCCGACAGTCCCTCGAGAGCGTAGTACTCACACTGCATCGCGATGATCACGCCGTCCGCGGCCACCAGC
The DNA here is from genome assembly GCA_963973805.1 of uncultured Halieaceae bacterium. Classification (GTDB taxonomy): domain Bacteria; phylum Pseudomonadota; class Gammaproteobacteria; order Pseudomonadales; family Halieaceae; genus Congregibacter. The sequence continues at coordinate 1,643 of CAXBBA010000018.1, forward strand.
CCGTTGAGCGTGAGCAGGTTCAGGGAAGGGGGGCAATCGATGAGCACGAAGTCGTAGTCCGCCTGGATTTTGCCGAGGCCTGCGCGCAGGCGCCGCTCCCGACCATCCGCATTGATGAGCTCCACCTCCGCCGCCGTGACGTCCCCGTTGGCGGGCAGTACGTCAAAGCCTCCTTCCGCCGCTGGCTGGCAGGCCTGGTCCACGGGCAATCCATCCACGAGTACATCGTAGACGCTGCGCTGCAGGTTGTACTTGTCGACGCCGCTGCCCATGGTCGCGTTGCCCTGGGGATCGAGATCCACGAGCAACACGCGCTTGTGCATGGCTGCCAGGGACGCTGCCAGGTTCACGCAGGTCGTTGTCTTACCAACGCCGCCCTTCTGGTTTGCAATAGCAATGATGCGGGCCACGCCCGGGTCTCCTGTCAGCTTGGGGTAACTGCCGGCGCCAGGGTAAAGCGCACCAGGCAGCGGGCCTCCTCCAGCCCCGGAACATCCAGATCGCTAACCGACAGGGACGCCAGGCGGTCACGAACCGCCGCGATTTCCTCATCGGGTCGCTGGCCCTTCATGGCCAGGAATTCACCGTCGGGACCGGGTAGCTGGTGGCAGCCGTCGATCATATCACTCAGCGAGGCAAATGCCCGGGACAGGACCGCCGCATAGCGACGCCCGGGTTGCTGTTCTTCCACCCGGCCGTGGATTACGTCCACGTTTTCCAGCTTCAGGGTCGTGCGCGCCTGGTTGAGAAAGCGGGTTTTCTTGCCATTGCTGTCGAGCAGGGTGAAATGACACTCGGGCAACGCGATTGCCAGGGGTATGCCCGGCAATCCGGCACCGGTTCCGACATCGATAAAATTCGTCCCGGCCAGATGGCCGGCGTAGTACTCCCGCAGGCAGGGGAGGAGCACGAGACTGTCCAGCAGATGGCGCGTGACCATGGCCTCGGGGTCGCGAATCGCCGTGAGGTTGAAGCGCGCATTCCAGCGTTGCAGCAGATCGATATACGCCAGGAGTTTGCGCTGCTGCTCCTCATCCAGGGCCAGCGCCGCAGCATCCAGACCCTGGCGCAGGGACTGCTCCAGACGGGGCGCGGCCATTCAGCCTGCCTTGCGCGTGTCGGACTTACCCCCGGGCTTTTCGCCCTGGCGACGCTTGAGGTGCACGAGCAACAGCGAAATCGCCGCCGGTGTGACCCCGGGAATACGGCCTGCGCGGCCCAGGGTTTCGGGGCGTTGCTGTGCCAGCTTGTCGCGCACCTCGTGGGAAAGGCCCGACACGCTGTGGTAGTCCAGTTCCGCGGGCAGCGTCAGTCCCTCGTAGCGACGCATGCGGGCGATTTCATCTTCCTGGCGCTCGATGTAACCCGCGTAACGGGCCTGGATCGCTACCTGCTGCGCCGCCTGAACATGGCTCAGGCCCTGATCGTCCAGTGCGGCAATGTCCTCGTACTCCAGCTCCGGACGGCGCAACAGATCGGCGTAGCTGTACTCCCGGGTCAGGGGTTTGCTCAGCCTCTGTGCAAGGCGCTCCGCCGCGGGCGTTCCCGGATGGACAAAACTGCGCTCCAGGCGCTGTTGCTCCGCGGCGATCAGATCGCGCTTCTCGCTGAAAGCCTGCCAGCGCTCATCGTCCACCAGCCCCAGGTTGCGTCCCGTTTCGGTCAGGCGCAGATCCGCGTTGTCTTCACGCAGCAACAGGCGATGTTCGGCGCGCGAGGTAAACATGCGGTAGGGCTCGCGGGTTCCCAGGGTGATGAGATCGTCCACCAACACCCCGAGGTACGCTTCGTCGCGGCGCGGACACCAGGCGTCTTCGTCGCGCTGCGCCAGCGCCGCATTCAGGCCCGCGAGCAGGCCCTGGGCACCGGCTTCTTCGTAACCCGTGGTGCCATTGATTTGCCCCGCGAAGTACAGACCGCCGATGCATCGGGTCTCGAGCGACGGGCGCAGATCCCGGGGATCGAAGAAATCGTACTCGATGGCATAGCCCGGGCGCGTGATGTGGGCGTTTTCAAAGCCGGGGATGCTGTGTACGAGCTGCACCTGCACATCGAAGGGCAGGCTCGTTGAGATGCCATTGGGGTACAGCTCATTCGTTGTCAGGCCTTCGGGCTCGACGAATATCTGGTGGGAGTTCTTGTCCGCAAAGCGCTGAATCTTGTCTTCGATGCTCGGGCAGTAGCGCGGCCCCTGGCCTTCGATCACGCCCGTGTACAGGGGTGAACGGTCCAGGCCCGTGCGAATGATGTCGTGGGTGCCTTCGTTGGTGTAGGCCACCCAGCAGCAGCGTTGCTCCGGGTGCTGATCCTGGTGTCCGAGGAACGACATCACCGGCCGGGGCTCATCGCCCCACTGCTCCTCGAGCTGATCGAGGCGAACACTGCGCGCATCGATGCGTGGCGGTGTACCGGTCTTCAGCCGTTCGACGCGCAGGGGCAACTCCCGCAGACGCTGCGCCAGGGCAATCGAGGGGGGATCTCCGGCGCGACCACCGGCGGAACGGGTGAGTCCGATGTGCATCTGGCCACCGAGGAACGTTCCGGTGGTGAGAAGCACCCGTGGGGCGTGGAAGCGCAGGCCGGTCTGTGTGACAACGCCCTGGACGCGATCGCCTTCGATGATGAGGTCATCCACCGCTTGCTGGAAAACCTGCAACCCTTCCTGGGCTTCAACGATGCGCCGGATGGCATTGCGGTAGAGCACGCGGTCCGCCTGGGCCCGGGTGGCACGTACGGCAGGTCCTTTGCGACTGTTGAGTACGCGGAACTGAATCCCCGCCTCGTCTGTCGCTCGCGCCATGGCGCCACCGAGGGCATCGATCTCGCGCACGAGGTGGCTTTTGCCAATGCCACCGATTGCCGGATTGCAGGACATCTGGCCAAGGGTGTCGATGGAATGGGTGAGCAGCAGGGTGCGACAACCCATGCGTGCTGCTGCCAGGCAGGCTTCGGTACCTGCGTGGCCGCCGCCGATCACGATCACGTCATAGCGCGTTGCATAGTCCATGGTGAAAATTTGCCTGCGTTTTACCCGTTTCGGAAGTCCCTGGCCAACTGGATAAATTCTAACCAGGGCGCGCGATTATAGGGGTACTGCAATGCCTGACAAGGTTTCTATTAAGTAAATAAAGTATATGTGTATGTATATATGTTTACTTATTGTTGTTGTTATTAGGGGCCTCCAAAAAACGTATAAGTCGGAAAACAGTTTTTAAATCAATAGGCTGCATCACCTACAGGTATGTAAGAAAACGCTGGGAAAGCACGTAATCCAGCGTTGGCAGTTTGGGGACGAATTCCAGGGCAGGCCATGGGTTAACTGTTGCCCACATTGAACTCCGCCTGTTTCCCGTGCCTTTCCCGAACTTGTGCATCCAGGTGTGGAGAGATTGCCCATATCTGTGCGTAAGTTGGTGGTTAACTGTGCAAAGCATCGGGATGAATCGGGGGTATCTGTCCCTGGGGGTAAAGCTGTGCATAAGCCCGGTGGCAAGTTGTGCCGGACCTGTTACTTGCCGATGCAGAAACTGCTGAAGATTTCTCCCAGGAGTTCGTCGCTGCTGAAGCGTCCGGTGATCTCACCGAGGCTGTCCTGGGCCTGGCGCAGGTCTTCGGCGATCAGCTCTGCGGCTCCGTGGTGGCGCAATGCCTCGTGGCCGCGGTGCAGGTGCGCGGCGCAGTCCTCCAGGGCATGCACGTGGCGCTCCCGGGCACTGAAGTCCGAGCTGTCGGTGGCGCCCAGGCCCGCACTGGCCAGAAGGTGCTGACGCAGTTGATCAAGGCCCTCACCGGTCTGCGCGGACAGGTGGATCACCGTGGCGTCATCGTCTTCGCGCAACCCCGGCTGCGTTCCCGCCAGATCACTCTTGTTCCGCACCAGGGTCACGGGGACTCCCGGGGGCAGGTCATTACGGTGGGCGGCGAGGTGCTCCGCTGTACTGATTGCGGGATCCCGGTGGTCGTCCACCACGAGAAGAATGTGATCCGCGCTGTCCATCTCCAGGCGGGCCCGGCGAATGCCTTCGCGTTCAATCGCATCGGGGGCATCGCGCAGGCCGGCGGTATCCACGATATGCAGGGGCAGTCCCTCCACCTGAATATGCTCCCGGAGCACGTCGCGGGTGGTACCGGGAATATCCGTGACGATTGCCGTGTCCTGCTCGGCAAGCTGGTTCAGCAGACTGGACTTGCCCGCATTCGGCGCGCCGGCAATGACGAGCTTCAGACCATCCCGCAGGCGGCGACCCCGCCGCGCGGTATTCAGCAGTTGTTCGAGGCGTTGCTCTAGCTCGTCGAGCTGGGCCAGCACATCGCTCTCTCCAATGAAGTCGATCTCTTCTTCGGGGAAATCAATGGCCGCTTCGACGAAGACCCGTAGGCGAACCAGCTCCTGAAAGAGTTCATCGACGCGACGGGAGAAGGCGCCGCTGAGCGAGCGCGTCGCGCTGCGGGCCGCAGCTTCGGTGGTGCTGGCGATGAGATCGGCGATTGCCTCGGCCTGGACCAGGTCAATCTTGTCGTTCAGGAACGCCCGCTGCGTAAACTCACCACCCAGGGCCTGACGCGCTCCCTGGCGCAGACACTCGCGGAGTACACTGGCCAGGATAACGGGACCGCCGTGGCAGTGGAGCTCCGCTATATCTTCTCCGGTAAAGGAATGGGGGCCGCGAAAGGCGAGAACCAGTGCCTGGTCCAGGGACTCGCCGTCGCTGTCACGAAGCGTGGCCAGGTGAGCTTCCCGGTGTTTGGGTTTCAGGCCGGAGATGGTTTCGGCAATGGCCCAGGCCCGGGGACCGGACAGGCGGACGATGCCGACGCCGGCACAGCCCGCGGCCGTGGCGATGGCCGCAATCGTTTCCTGCAGATCCATCGCTGTGTCCATGGCTAGGCTAGCGGGCCGCGTCGGCCTTTTCGATCTGGCGCGTAATGTAGAACTGCTGGGCCATGGACAGCAGGTTGTTCACTACCCAGTACAGCACCAGGCCCGCGGGGAACCAGAGGAAGAAGAAGGTGAATACCACTGGCAGCCACTGCATGATTTTCGCCTGCATGGGGTCCGGCGGCGGGGGATTCAGCTTCTGCATGAACCACATGCTCGCGCCCATCATCAGGGGCAGTACAAAGTAGGGATCCATCACCGAGAGGTCATCGATCCAGAGCATGAAGGGAGCATGGCGTAGTTCCACGCTTTCCATCAGCACCCAGTACAGCGCGATGAAGACCGGCATCTGCACGAGGATGGGCAGGCAGCCGCCCATGGGATTGATCTTCTCTTTTCGGTACAACTCCATCATCGCCTGGGACTGCTTCTGCTTGTCCTCGGCATACTGCTCCCGTATGTCCTGGAGCTTTGGCTGTACGCGACGCATGTTGGCCATCGAGCGATAGCTGGTGGCGGACAGCTTGAAGAATACCGCCTTGATGGACACGGTGAGCAGGATGATGGCGACACCCCAGTTGCCGACGAGGGAATGGATCTTGGTCAGCAGCCAGAACAGGGGTTGGGCCACCCACCACAGCCAGCCGTAGTCGACGCTCAGTTCGAGGAACGGAGAGATTTCCTGCAGGCTGTACTGATCCTTGGGTCCTGCGTAGAAGCGAGCACTTACTTCCTTCGAGGCGCCGGGGTCGATGGCGAAGGAGGGACTGGTAAAGCCTGCGATATTGAAGTTGCCGCTGGTGACACGCGTTGTATAGGTGTGAGTGCCTTCGGGATTGGGGATCCAGGCACTCAGGAAGTAGTGCTGGATCATGGCTATCCAGCCGCCCTGGATCTGCTCGCGGAAGGGTTCCTTCGCCATTTTCTCGAAGCTGAACTTGCGGAAGCGGTCATCAGCGGTGGTGGTGGCGGCGCCGAGGAAGGGCTGCATACCCATGCCACTGTTGTCGCTCTGGGGGGCTTCGCTGCTGTCGCGCTTGATCTGACCGAACAGGTTGGCCTGCCAGCGTTCGCTGCTGTTGTTGGTGATCAGGTAGGAGACCTTGACGACATAGCTGTCGCGCTCAAAGCTCATCCGCTTGATCACTTCGACGCCCGTAGCGGTACGGTGCTTGAGGTCCACGCTCAGCGTATCGGCGTCGCTCATGCGATAGGCCGTGTCGTCAGCGCTGAACTGGGCGCGGCCTTTGGAATCGATGCCGTTCTTCCCGATGAGGCCGCTCTGGGCAACGTAGACGCGCTGGGAGTTGTTCTCCAGCAGAACAAATGGAGTGCTGGGATCGTCCTTGCGCAGGAGGAACTTCGGCAGCGCCACTTCAATGATGTCTCCGCCTTTCAGGTCCACCGCCAGTTCGAGCGTGTCGGTGTAGATGCGCACCACGTCCGTGGGGCTGGACACCGCTGCAGCCGGAGCTTGTGCTTCGACCGGATCGCCAAGGCTGGGCAGGTCTTCCGCGGTGTCGTCGGTGTTTTGGGCCGTCGCTGGCGCGGAGTCTGGCAGGGAAGGCAGGGACGAGTCAGAGGCTGTGTCGGCCGTGAGTCGCTGTTCCATCGCCGTGGAAAGCTCTTTTTCGTCGCGAAAACTCACCCACTCCTGCAGCAGCATAAAGGAAAGGAGTATGACCGCGCCGATGAGGAGCGTGCGTTGAATATCCATTAATTACGAGTCCGGATGTAGCGCTGGAGGAACGGGATCGGGACCACCCGCGTGCCAAGGGTGACATTTTAGCAGTCGTTTTACCGCAAGGTGACTACCGCGCAGTGCGCCATGGGTTTCGATTGCTTCCAGTGCGTACTGGGAGCAGGTCGGATGAAAGCGGCAATGGTGTCCGAGCCAGGGACTGAGAACCAGTTGGTAGGCTCGGATGATGGCGCGGAGCAGGGTCTTCATCCGCGGTTGGCCCGGCGGAACAGTCGTTCGAACTGGGCGCTGATCGCCCGTTGCAGGGCACCCTTGTCTACGCCGGCGGCGCCTGGACGGCTAAGCACGATGATATCGAGGCCCCGGTCGGTTTTGCTGACGTGGCGGAAGTGTTCGCGGGTGAGGCGTTTGAAGAGATTTCGTTTCACAGCGGTGGGGAGGTGCTTCTTGGCGACGGCCAATCCCAGTCGATGGTGACAAAGCTGGTTGCCGCGAGCCAGTAGCAGGACTTCTGCCTGACCGGCTTTATGGTCGGGCGCCTTGAATACCCGGCGGTAGTCCGCAGCCGTGATAAGTCGCTGGTGACGGGAAAAGCACTGTCCGTCGCCAGCAGCCACTGAGCGCAGCTTGTTTGCGAACCCGCGCTCAGTCGGCGTGACGGAATCAGGCGGCCAGGCGCTTGCGACCTTTAGCGCGGCGACGGGCGATTACGGCGCGACCGCTCTTGGTGGCCATGCGGGAGCGGAAGCCGTGGGTACGCTTACGCTTGAGGACGCTGGGCTGGAATGTTCTTTTCATGTCAATTCACTCTCGTCTGAAATCAGCAGGCGGCGCAGCCTTTCTGGGCCCGAGACCCCACCCGCTTCGCTAACCTGTTTCATTTGCCTATATAAAAAGTCGGTAGACCATCGCCCTGCCACAGAAATCCGGGAGAAGCCGAATAGGGCCATACCGCCAAAATCGGGCCGCGCATTGTAGGCAATAGAGCACCACTATTCAATGCGTTAGCTGTGGTTTTCCGGCGCGCCGAGTCAAGCTATCCACAAAGAGTGGTTCCGCGCTTATGCTCAGCGGCGTCAGGTGCAGTATTTATGCGCCCTGGGGCAAACAACAAACAATTTTCCCAAAAGATACACACAACATATCCACAGCCCCGGGCCACCGACGGGCGAAATAAATATTTTTCGGAAAATCGCCGCATATTATTCAAGTTGTTGAAAAAAATAGACTTTATTTTTTTCTGAGTGATCCCTTGAAGGTGGCCAAGGGAGAGATCACGCGCTATGATGCATGCATCGACGGAGCACTCGGCGAGACTATCAACAAGCTCGCCATCCCTGTGGAACAATACTCTCATCGAGCCGGTTTTCTGGCCCGAAGGGACTTCTTTTCGCTGAATTTGTGAGAATTTGTGAATAGTCCCCAGAAGTTTATCCACCGGCGCGACTGTTTTCGGGATTCAGGGATTTCCCCCGGCAGTTCAGCGGCAAGTCGTAGAGGATCGTTACCCGCAGCATGAAGCTGTTTGGTGTGGGAACCGCTTTTCGGGTGGAATACCGAAATGGGGTGACGGTTAGAGATAACATCAATGACAGGGGCTAAAGCGTCCGGCAGTGCCTCCACCTTTATGGTCAGGTGGGTACGGTGAGCCGTTTGGGATTCCCGGCGCAACAAAGTCCGAGAGAGTTACCTTGGCAGAAGCGATTTGGTCACAGTGCAAAGCTCGCCTTCAAAGTGAGCTTCCAGCCCAACAATTCACCACCTGGATACAACCCCTGACAGCATCGGAAACCGCAGACGGTCTCTGCCTGCAGGCACCGAACCGGTTTATCTGTGATTTCGTCACGGACAAGTATGCGCAGCGCATCGAGCAGCTTCTGCAGGAACTGCAATCCGGTCAGCAGGGCTATTCGCTGCAGATTGGCGCTGGAGGTGCTGCTCCGGCGTTTACGCCGCCCCCCGTGTCTTCCGGACCGGCCCTCTCCGTGGTCGGGGGAACAGAAGCCGGGGCAGGTACGGTGCCGGCGCAGCCAGCGATGGGTGCTGCGACAGGTGCTGCGACAGGTGCTGCGATAGTGTCGCGGGAGACGCCTCGGGAGACGCCGCGAGAGCCGGCACTGGTCGAGTCCACGTTGCACTATGGTCAGGCAGCGCAATCCGAGGTTCACGAGGCGCTGCAGCACCAGCACAACCTGGTGCGTGGTTACACCTTCAAGAGTTTCGTCGAGGGCAAGTCCAACCAGCTGGCCCTCGCCGCGGCAAACCAGGTGGCGGAGAATCCGGGTGACGCCTACAACCCCCTGTTCCTCTATGGCGGCGTCGGCCTGGGCAAAACCCACCTGATGCACGCCGTGGGTAACGCCCTCAAGGCCAGCAAGCCCGATGCGCGGATCGTCTACCTGCACTCGGAACGGTTTGTGGCAGACATGGTTAAGGCGCTTCAGTTGAATGCGATCGCTGACTTCAAGCGCTACTACCGTTCCGTCGATGCATTGTTGATTGACGACATCCAGTTTTTCGCCAAGAAGGATCGTTCCCAGGAGGAGTTCTTCCATACCTTCAATGCCCTGCTTGAAGGTGGGCAGCAGATGATTCTGACCTGCGATCGATACCCGAAGGAGATCGATGGCCTGGAAGAGCGCCTGAAATCCCGCTTCGGCTGGGGCCTGACGGTGGCGGTGGAGCCACCGGACCTCGAAACGCGGGTAGCGATTCTTATGAAAAAGGCGAGTCAGGCACAGCTCGACCTACCACCCGATGCTGCCTTTTTTATTGCCCAGCGTATTCGCTCGAACGTGCGAGAGCTAGAAGGCGCGCTGAAACGGGTGATAGCGAGTGCTAACTTCACGCGGCGGTCGATCGATGTGGATTTGGTCAAGGAGAGCCTGAAGGACCTGCTGGCGCTGCAGGACAAGCAGGTCAGCCTCGACAACATCCAGCGTACCGTTGCGGAGTACTACAAGATTAAGGTCGCAGACCTGAACTCCCGGCGTCGCAACCGATCCGTAGCCCGGCCCCGTCAGGTCGCGATGGCCCTCGCGAAGGAGCTCACGAACTACAGCCTGCCGGAGATCGGTGACAGTTTCGGTGGTCGCGATCACACCACGGTGCTCCATGGCTGCCGCAAGATCAAAGAGCTGCGGGAACAGAGTTCCGACATTCACGAAGACTATAAAAACCTGCTCCGCCTTCTCACCACCTGAGTGGCGGCAAATACACACTCGGGGGGCCACCATAGTCCTCCCGGATGCGTTAAACTACCGCGGTTTTAATGCCCGAACGTCTCCCGTTTGAGGAAGTTTAATGAAATTTTCCGTATCGCGTGATGCGCTTCTTACCCCCCTGAACCTGGTAGCCGGGGTTGTTGAGCGACGACAAACATTGCCAGTGCTTTCCAACGTACTGCTTAACCTCGACGGAAATCGTCTTTCGATCACCGGTACGGACCTGGAGGTTGAGCTGGTTGGTCGCGTTGCCCTGGATGACGATGGCGAGTCCGGCGAAATCACCGTGCCCGCGCGCAAGCTCGCAGACATCTGCAAGAGTCTCCCCGATGGATCGGATCTGCAGTTTTCCGTGAGCGACGGCAAGGCTACGGTGCGCAGCGGCCGGAGCCGCTTCACCCTGGCAACTTTGCCTGCCCGGGAATTCCCCAACATCGAAGACAGCATCGGTACGCACCAGTTCACGCTGAAGCAGAGTGAGTTGCGCCGACTGATAGAGCGCACGGGCTTCGCCATGGCGCAGCAGGATGTGCGCTACTACCTCAATGGCATGTACTGGGAGCTCCGGGCGGGGCGTCTGCGTGCGGTGGCGACGGACGGGCATCGCCTGGCAATC
>CAXBBA010000019.1:0-11810 GCA_963973805.1 uncultured Halieaceae bacterium
TGGTGGGCTCCCACCACCGTGGCCGCGGTACCGCGAAGGCTCTGCAGAAGATTACCGCGCGCCAGGGACTGGAGGATGCTCATCGGGGGATTCCTTGTGCGATGGATATCAGGCGCCGGGACGTTCGGCAAAAATGCACAGCATGTTCAGGGCCAGCGTCGCTCCCGCCAGGGCGGTGATCTCCGCCACGTCGTAGGCCGGAGCCACTTCCACCAGATCCATGGCCACGAGATTGATGCCTGCCAGACCGCGAAGAATACGCAAGGCCTGCACCGTGGACAGGCCGCCCACCACCGGGGTGCCCGTGCCGGGCGCATAGCTCGGGTCGAGCGCGTCGATGTCAAAGGTCAGGTAGCAGGGGTTGTCCCCGACCACCTCGCGGATTCGCGCGGCCACCTCTTCGGCGCTGTGATCGTGCAGCCAGTCGGCGTCGTGCACGTTGAAGCCGTGGTCACTGTCGTTGTGCGTGCGCATGCCGAGCTGAATCGAACGGGACGGGTCCACCGTGCCGTCCCGGGCCGCGTGCCAGAACATGGTCCCGTGGTCGATGCGTCCGTCTTCATCCTCCCAGGTATCGGAGTGCGCATCGAAGTGAATCAGCGACAGACTCCCGTGCTTTGCCGCGCAGGCCTTCAGGAGGGGGTAGGTCACAAAGTGGTCGCCGCCCAGGGCGAGCATGGCCGTATCCGTCCCCAGGATGTTCCGGGCCTGGGCCTCGAGCGCCGCCGGCACGTCCTGGGGCCTGCCGGGGTCGAAGCTGAAGTCGCCGTAATCCACAACGCGCAGACGTTCGAAGGGATCGAAGCCCCAGCGATTCACTGCGGTTTCCCAGGCGAGGTTGGAAGAGATGCTGCGCACGGCGCGGGGCCCAAGGCGGGCGCCGGAGCGATTGGTCGTCGCCAGATCGTAGGGAATCCCCACCACCGCCACGTCCACCCCCGCGAGATCGCGGCTGTAGCGTCGGCGCATGAAGCTTGTGGCTCCGCCGTAGCTCGGCTCTACAATCGTTCCCCGGTCGCTCTCGCGAGTGAACGCCAGGTCCGAGTCAAACTCCATAGGTCTCTCGCACTGCCCGTGACGGGAGGGATCACAACACAGGAGCTGCCGGGCGACAAGCACTGATCCGGGTGTGCGGGAACGTCCGCAGCACGGCTAGGTGAATCGCGGGCGAACCCGTAGAATGCCCACCGAACGATAACGGCCATCCCATGCTTGCAGCATTCCTTATAAACGGTGCCATCATCGCCGTGGTCGTGGTGATTCACTACGAGTTTCTCCACCGCTTCACGGTCCTGATGCCAAAGCTCAAGATCCGCCACCGCCAGCGGATCATGTTCGGGGTCTTTGGCGCATTGACCGCCCACGCGCTGGAGATATGGATGTTCGGCACCGCCTACTACCTGATGGATCGTCAAGCGGGCTGGGGCGAGCTGGCGGGAAATTACGATGGCGAGCTATTGAGCGCCGTGTACTTCTCCTTTACCGCCTACACGACCCTGGGCATTGGCGACATCACCCCCCTCGGAACACTGCGCTTCCTCGTGGGCCTCGAGTCCCTGGCGGGTTTCGTATTGATTACCTGGACCGCGTCATTCCTGTATCTGGAAATGACCCGGTTCTGGGATTCGGACTAGACCCATGAGCGAACTCCATATCCGCCCTGCCGAACCACGGGATGTGCCGCGCATCCTGCAGTTCATCACGGACCTGGCCACCTACGAGCGCGAACCCGATGCCGTCGAAGCCAGCGAAGAGATGATCCACGAATCCCTGTTCGGACCCGAGCCCCGGGTTTTCGCCCTGATCTGCGAGCTCGGGTCCGGTGATGGCGAGCGCCTGGCCATCGGCTTTGCGATCTATTTCTTCAACTATTCCACCTGGCTGGGACGCCACGGCATCTACCTCGAGGATCTGTACGTGGATCCCGACGCCCGGGGCTGCGGAGCCGGAAAAGCACTGCTCAAGGCCGTGGCCCGCGAAGCGCTGACGCGGGACTGCGGACGCTTCGAGTGGAGCGTTCTCAAATGGAACACGCCCTCCATCGAGTTCTATGAGGCCTGTGGCGCCAGGCCCCAGAGCGAGTGGGTGGGCTACCGCATGGACCGGTCCGCGATCGAGGCTTTCGCAGGCACCTGAGGCGCCTCAGTCCGGGGGCGACAGGAACGCGAAGCGGGGCAGCGACTGGCCGTCCACCTCAACGCTCTCAAAAAACATCCCCAGGGGCCGGACCCACAGGGCGCGATCGCCGTAGAGAGGCCGATAGAGCACCAGCTGCTCCTCGGTCTCGGAGTGGCGGACCAGGTCCAGCACCTCGTACTCCCCACCCTTGTAATGCCGGTACCGGCCCCGCTGTAATTCGCTGCTCACGTGCTCAAGCTCCTGATTCGGCATACTATTGTGCGTTAAACAGCGACGATTATGCGACCAATGCCCACAACCAGGCCCCGCTTGGGTAATCCGCGTCCCTATAATGAGGGCATGCCTATCGAGCGCGTCATAGAAGACAAGCGCCGGCTCTTCTGGCTCCTGCAACTCGGGGGCTGGAGCAGCTGGGCGGCGACCTTTTACCTGAGCGTTATCGTCTGGGGCGAGCCGCCAGAGAATTATTACCTGTACCTGCCGGTCGTGGCGGTGCTCGGCATGGCCATCTCCCTCGCCCTGCGCTGGGTGTACCGCCTGACCTGGGACCGCAGCTTCGCCACCCGGGGCTTTGCGGTCATCGGCGCCTCCTACTGCGCCGGCGTAGCCTGGGTTCTCGCCCGTTCGACGATCTTCTACAACCTGTTTCCGGAGGAACTCGCCCGCCTGGAAGCCAAAGGCGCGTCGCACATGGCCGCCTACTTCGACAATACGATCTATGCGGTGTGGGTGATGCTCACCTGGAGCGGGCTGTACTTCGGCATCAAGTATTACCTGCTCAGCCAGGAGGAAAAACAGCGCTACCTCAAGGCGATCTCCATGGCCCATGAGGCGCAGTTGAAAATGCTCCGCTACCAGCTCAATCCGCACTTTCTGTTCAATACGCTGAACGCGATCTCGACCCTGATTCTGGACCAGGACACCAAACTGGCCAACGGCATGGTCATGAAGCTGTCGCGCTTCCTGCGCTACTCCCTGGACAATGACCCGATGCAGCAGGTGACCGTTGCGGAAGAGGTCGAGTCCCTGAAGCTGTATCTGGATATCGAGAAAGTACGCTTTGCCGAGCGCCTGACGCTGCATTTCACCATCGCACCGGATGCCGAGGGCGCCCTCATGCCCTCGCTGCTGCTCCAGCCCCTGGTGGAGAATTCCATCAAGTACGCCGTATCCCAGTCCATCAACGGCGGCTCCATCGCCGTATCCGCCGCCATCGAAAAAGGCCAGCTGCAGCTCATCGTGGCCGATGATGGCCCCGGTCTGGACCTGCGCCAGGGCCGCCTTCCCAAAGGGGGCGGCGTCGGTCTGGCGAACACCCGGGAGCGCCTGGCACAGGTCTACGGTGACGAGCAGAGCTTTCGCCTGGGCAGCACCGAGCCCCACGGCCTCACGATCACCATCAACCTACCCCTTACCTATGCCCAGAAGGAGGCCGCATGAACGCCCTTTCCGCCATCATCGTCGACGATGAGCACCTCGCTCGCCGCGGATTGTCGGTGCGTCTGCAGGAACTTCCCGAAGTGGACGTGATCGCCGAATGCACCAACGGCCACGAAGCACTCAGCGCCGTCGCCGAGCACAACCCGGACCTGCTCTTCCTGGACATCCAGATGCCGGGCATGGATGGCTTCGAGGTGGTCGAAAAGCTCCAGGGCGACGCGATGCCCATGGTGATTTTCATCACCGCCTACAATGAATACGCCGTGGACGCCTTCAAGATTCACGCCATCGACTACGTGCTCAAACCCGTAGAGGATGATCGCCTGCACGAAGCGGTGCAGCGCGCCGTGCAGCACCGCGAGCAGGAATCCAGCACCGCGGGCAAGGAAAAGCTCATGAAACTGATCATGAGCATGACGGGCGAGAACGCCGCCGGCGTGGAAGCGCTGGCGGAGCGGGGAGGCGATGGCGACAGCGAATCCTGGCCCGAGAAAATCACCATCAAGGACGGCAACGACATTCAGTTTATCCGCGTCGCCGACATCCAGTGGGTCGATGCCGCCGGGGACTACATGTGCATCCACGCCGCGGGCAAAACCCACATCATGCGCATCACCATGAAACAGCTTGAGGGCATGCTCAATCCGGCGAAGTTCCTGCGCGTGCACCGCTCCACCATCGTCAACAGCCGCACCATCACCGGGGCCCAGACCCTCAACAATGGCGAATATCTGCTGAATCTGGATTGCGGCACGCAGCTCAAGGTCAGCCGTAGCTACAAGGATCGTATCCGGCAGTTTCTGGTGAGCTGAGTCCGGGCGACGCACTTCGTCGCTCACCAGCTGCGGTCCATCGCATTGCGCGGGCAGCGCCGTCACGGCGTTGCTAGGCTCCTGTGCAGTAGTCTGGCAGGGGACAATAATGAACATCACCCGCAGTGCCCTGCGCTATCCCGCAGGGGTGGCAGTCATCGTCGCGGTGCTCCTGCTCTTCGGGCTGTACAGCCTGCGCCAGCTTCCCGTGCAGCTCTTCCCGGATATCGAAAGCCCGACGATCGCAATCCAGACGAGTTGGCGCGCCGCGTCACCGCGGGAGATCGAGTCCGAGGTCATCGAACCCATCGAGTCGGTCCTGCGGGGTCTGCCCGGTCTCCAGGACATGGCGGCGTTCGCCAACCCCGGCAATGCCTGGATCAATCTCGAGTTCGCCCTGGACGCGGACATGCAGCGCACACTCATCGATGTGATCTCGCGCATGAACCGCCTCGACCCCCTGCCCCGGGACGCCAGCCAGCCCGTGATCATGCTCGGTGGCGGCAATGGAGACGCCCCCGCCCTGACCTTCTTCTTCCTGCAGCTGCTGCCGGGTACGGAGGGTGCGGTGCTGGATTACCTGCCCTTCGTGGAAGACGTGATTCGCCCCGCCATCGAGGCGGTGCCCGGCGTGGCCCGCGTCAGCGCGACGCAGAATGGCCAGGGCCGCGAAGAGGAGCTGCGCATCACCTTCGACCCCGTGCGCGCGGCCCAGCTGGGCGTGGATATCACGGCCATCGCCGGTCAGCTCGGCCGCGCCAACGACATCAGCGGCGGCTTCGTGGAAGTGGGGCGACGTCAGTACACGCTGCGCTTCGCCGGTCGCTACAGCCCCCGGGAGCTCGAGGATTTTGTACTGGAATGGCGCGACGGCCGCCCGGTTCACCTGGGCGATATCGCTTCCGTTGAGGTTACACGCGGAGAGCAAGTGCTTACTAACACGCAAAACGGCAACCCCGCCATCTCGATCCGCATCGACAAGGAAAACAGCGCCAATGCGCTGCAGACCCTCAACGCGGTGAAAGGGGCTGTGGAGGAACTCAACGCCGGCCCCGTCGCGGAGCGTGGTCTGACGATGGCCCAGTCCTTCGACGCATCCGTGTTCATCTATCGCGCCATCGGCCTGGTGAGCTCCAACATCGTCCTCGGCGTGCTCCTGGCCGTGGGCGTGCTGTGGTGGTTCATGCGCCGCTTCCGCGCCACGCTCATCGTGGCGGCGGCGATTCCCGTTTCCCTGCTCACGACCTTCCTGGTCCTCAACATCACCGGACGCAGCCTCAACGTCATCTCCCTGGCGGGCCTCGCCTTTGCCGTGGGCATGGTGCTCGACGCCGCCATCGTGGTGATGGAGAACATCATCCGCCAGCGCGAGGCAGGACAGGACACGGAGGAGTCCGCCTTCCAGGGCGCGCAGCAGGTCTGGGGTGCGCTGCTGGCATCCACGGCCACCACCGTGGCGATCTTCCTGCCCGTGGTGTTCATGCGTGAGGTGGAGGGGCAACTGTTTTCGGATCTGGCCATCACCATCGCCATCTCCGTGGTGGTTTCGCTGCTGGTCGCCGTATCGGTCCTGCCCCTGGCGGCCCGGTTCTGGCTGCGCGACAGCGCCGTCGAGGACCGCTTCGCCGGACTCTGGCGTCGCATGACCGGGTTCATCATGAAGCTGACCAGCAGCCCCGCACGGCGGCGCACGCTGGCGGTGGTGCTCCTCAGCGCCCCCCTGGCCACCAGCTATGCCCTGCTGCCGGAGCTGGACTACCTGCCACCGGTGAAGCGCGACGCCGTCGATGCGTACTTCGGTTTCCCCCCCGGGGCCAGCGAGCGCGTCATCGCCGAGGAATACGTCGCCGTCATCGACAGGCGCATGGCGCCGTTCATGGCCGGCACCCGCGAACCCGCACTGAAGAACTACTACATCCTCACCTGGAACGGCGGCGGCACGGTCGGCGCGCGCGTGCAGGACCAGTCCCGGGTCAAGGAGCTGGAGAAGATCATCAACGAGGAGATCCTGGTGGATCTGCCCGACCTCAACTACTTCGCTGCCCAGGGCAATCTGTTCGGTGGCTTCGGCGGCGACCGCATGGTGGCCATGCACCTCCAGTCCCGGGACCGTCGGGCGCTGGAGCGCGTCGCGCAGCGGGGCGAGGAACTGCTTGCGGAGCACCTCCCCGAGACGGACGTGCGCATTGAGCCGGGCATTGAGCAGGCGGAACCGGAGCTGCGCCTCACCCCCAACGACCGCCGCATCGCCGAGGCGGGCTATCGCCGCGACGAGATCGGCACCCTGGTGCGAGCCCTCGGCAACGGGCTGTACGTGGGCGAGTACTTCGACGGCGAGAAACGCATGGACGTGATCCTCCGCGGCGAAAGCTGGGACTCGCCGGAACAACTGGCGGCGCTGCCCCTACGCACGCCCTCGGGCAATCTCATACCCCTGGGCGAACTGGTCACGATTGAACGCACCGTGGGTCCCAGCCAGCTCCGGCGCATCGACAGCCGGCGCACGGTAACCCTCGCCCTGCGCCCGCCCGAAGACGTCTCCCTGGAACATGTTCTCGACGTGATCCACAGCCAGGTGGAACCCGAGCTCCAGGCACTGCTGCCGGCGGACGGCAGCATCATCTACGGCGGCAGCGCCAACGCCCTGGACCGCGCCATCAAATCCCTCAGCGGCAACTTCGCCCTCGCCCTGGTGGTGCTGTTCCTGCTCATGGCCGCACTGTTTCGCTCAGCACTGGACTCCGCCATGGTGGTCCTCGCCATGCCCCTGGCCATGGTCGGCGGGGTGCTCGCCATCCGCCTGCTGAATCTGTTCACCTTCCAGCCCCTGGACTTGCTCACGATGATCGGTTTCGTGATTCTTCTGGGCCTGGTGGTGAACAACGCCATTCTGCTGGTGCACCAGACCCGCGAAGCCGAGCGCCAGGGTGCCCAGCGCGCCGAAGCCGTGCGCGTCGCGCTGCTGACACGCCTGCGGCCCATCTTCATGAGCACGCTCACAAGCATCTTCGGCATGCTGCCGCTGCTGCTGATGCCGGGCACGGGCTCCGTGATCTATCGCGGTCTGGCGGCGGTTATCGTCGGCGGCATGTGCGTGAGCACCCTATTCACCCTGCTGCTTCTGCCCTGCTTCCTGCGCATGGGCAAGGGCCGCGTCGCATCCCTGGACAACCCCGAAACCCCGGAGCAGAGAACCCCGCTCCGGTCCGCAGCCTGAACGCACCGGAGACCACCATGAAAATCCCGAGAGTGCTGATCCCCCTCCTGTTTCTGGGCGCCTCCCTGGGCGCCGCCGCCCAGGGCGAGGCCATCGTGCAAACCGCCAGCGTGACCCGGGAAGCCACCGCGCCCACCGCCGACCTGCCCGGCACCGTCATCAGCACCCGGGATGCGCAGATTCGGACGGAAATCGCGGGACGCATCACCTGGATTGCCGAAGTCGGTGAACGCATCGAGAAGGGACAGCCCGTCGCCCGCCTGGACGACCATCTGCTGACGCTGCAGCTGCGCCGCAACGCCGCGCAGGTCGCCCGCCTGAAAGCCGACATCGATGTGCGCACGCGGCAGCTCGAGCGCCTGGCACGCCTGGCCCGGGACAACAACATGGCGGAAGTGGAGCTGGATCAGGTTGCGGCGGACATCGAGATGCTGCGCCAGGACCTGGCCATGGCCGAGGTGGACCGCGAACGCACCGCCTATGATCTGGACCGCGCCCGGATCCCCGCGCCCTTCTCCGGCATCGTCGTGACCCGCGACGCCTCGGAGGGCGAGTACAGCACCGCCGGCGCCCCCCTGGTGCGCCTGGTGGACATGCAGTCGCTGGAGATCAGCGTGCCGGCGCCCCTGCGCATCGCGCGTTTCAATCGTGAAGGCACGGCGGTGGCGGTGCGCGGCGACACGCTGCACAGCCTCGAAACCGTACGCAGCGTGGTGCCCGTGGGCGATCCCCAGTCGCGCATGATGGAGCTGCGCATCGCGCTCAACGCCGGCAGCTGGCTCATCGGCGAGGCGGTCACCGTGTCCCTGCCCCAGGCGGCCCCCATGGACATGCTCACGGTGCCCCGGGATGCCCTGGTGCTGCGGGATCGGGAGCAATACGTCTACGCCGTAGGCAGCGACAACAAGGCGCGCAAGGTGCGGGTGGAGACCGCCGGAGGCATGGGGAATCGCATCGCCGTCGAGCCCCTGGGGGGAGAACTTGAAGCCGGCGCCGCCGTGATTGTCCGCGGCGCCGAAAACCTGCGCGAGGGACAGGACGTGCGCGTCCTCGACAACCGCCTCGCCGCTCGCTGAGTCGTCGGGGCGGAGCGGGTATCTCGGGCCTGAGACCGCTCCGCTCAGGCGGCCTCGATGCGGGGGCCGCCGTCTGCTTCGCCCAGATCGCCGATCAGCGCTGCACTGGCGTCACTTTCGTGCAGCGCGCCCAGCACCGCGTCGACGCGCTCCGGGGCGACGCTCATCAGCAACCCGCCACTGGTCTGGGGGTCAAACAGCAACTGGGCCCGAAGCCCCGCCTGCTCCCCCAGGCGCACGCGATCATCCACGGCGCCCCGGTTGCCTTCGTGCAGGGTGCTGAATATTCCCGCCTCCATGGCCTCCAGGGCACCGTCGTACACCGGCAGTGCCGCGAGCTTCAGCCGCGCCGTCAGTCGCGATCCCAGCATCTCGGCCAGGTGCCCCGCCAGACCGAAGCCCGTGACATCCGTCAGCGCCGTGGCACCGAACTCCAAGGCGACCCGGGCGGCGGCGCCGTTGCCCCGCTCCAGCACCGCCAGCGCGGCCTCGACATGGCGGCCGTCGGCGCGGGACTGCATCTGCGCGGCAAACAGGGCACCACTGCCCAGGGGGCGCGTCAGTATCAGCTGATCGCCGGGGCGGGCACCGGTTTTCGCCAGCACCCCATCTCCAGCGGCGACGCCATTCACGACAAAGCCCACCTGCAGTTCCGGCCCCTCCATGCTGTGTCCACCCAGCAGGCGGCAGTCCGCCTCCGCCAGCACACTCATGGCGCCTTCAAGCACCGCGGTCAGATCCCGGCGCAGCAGCGCCGGAGCGGCGAAGGGCAGCACCACCAGCGCCTGGGCGGAGTGGGGCCGGGCAGCGCTGGCATACAGATCCGACAGGGCGTGCTGTGCCGCGATGCGGCCCATGCGCCAGGGGTCAGCGACCAGGGCCCGCAGCATATCCACGGACTGCACCAGCGGTCCCCCGCCGGATACCAGCGCGGCATCATCCAGGGAACCGGGTGCCGGGGCATGGTGGGGATAGCACTCGCGCAGGGACGCCAGCACATCACCCAGCACATCCGCTGTCACCTTCGCGCCGCAGCCACCGCAGGGCATCTGCACCGTGGCGGAGCGCTCCGCCGCCATGGTCCGCGGCGACAGCTCCGTGAACTGCTCCATGAATCGGCGATCGATGGAATCCTTCCAGCGCCAGGCCCAGGCTCCGGCGACGCTCAGACCGTTGCGTTCCGCCACTGCCCGCCGTTCGCCGAGGGACAGCAGGGAGAGAAAGCGTCGCTGGGGGCGGTGTTCCCGCAGCGCGTTGCCCGACGCCGCCGCGACCAGATTGTGTGCAAGCACCGGCGCCTGACGCACGGCGAAGACCCCGGCCTTGGGCCGCGGGTTGCCAATCTGCGTTGCGATGTCCCCCGCGCCGAACACATTGGCGAAGCCCGTGCTGCACAGCGTGTCATCCACGGCCATGAAGCCGCGCTGGTCCACGGGCAGTCCGCTGTCGGCTATCCAAGGCGCCGGAGCGGCGCCGGTGCTCCAGATCAAGGTCTCGAAGGCCGCCTCGCGACCATCCTCGAAGCCCAGGCGCTGCGGCTCTACGCGCGCGACCCGGTGCCCGCAGTGCAGGGCGATGCCCAGGGCGTCCAGCTGCGCCTCCACCACCCGGCGCACGCCGGCGGGATAGTCCGGCAGAACCTTCCGGGCTCCGCAGTACAGGCTGAGAGACGGGCCGTTCGCGCCGTAGCGATGCGCCATGGCCATCGCCACCTCGACGCTGCCCGCTCCCCCGCCGACGATGGCAATGGGCGATCCCGGCGCGGGGTTTGAGCTCAGCTCCTGCCAGCGCTCCCAGAGTCCGGCCACGGGTTTTACGGGCACGGCATATTCGCGGGCACCGGGCACGGAGTCCAGCTGCGGCTGGGAGCCGATGTCGATGGAGAGCAGGTCATAGCTCAGCTCGCCCCGGTGCTCGCAGAAGAGTCGGCGGCTGACCGGATCGAGGGCCGTGACCGTGTCCTGGAGAAAACGCACACCGGCCCACTGGCAGAAGCGCAGCAGATCAATGTGCGTCTCTTGAAGGCTGTAGTGCCCCGCGAGCAGGCCCGGCAACATGCCCGAGTAGGGTGTGAGCGGCGCCGGTGAGATCAGGGTCAGGCGCAGGCCCGGAGGCGGCTCCATGGCCAGCATGCGCAGGACCAGGGCATGGGCGTGGCCCCCGCCGACAAAGACCAGCTCCCGTTGCGGTGCGTCCCTAGGATCCATGCAGCAGTTCCTGCTCCACAAACCGGCGTACCCGATCCCGGTCGCCGGTGCAGAGATGACGGCCTTCGCGCCGGGAAAGCTGATAGCGGTACATCGGATCATAGTAGTCCGCCAGCAGGTGGCCGATCCACTCGCGGTGCAGGCTCAGGTCGCCCTCGCGCTGCTGTCTGTCGAAGGCGTTCTCCATCGTCTCAGCGATCGCGCGGTACCGCTCCCCGCCCAGGCGTTTGCGCGTCCGCGCCAGGTCGCCAAGGAGGCGCTCCCGATGCCGCGCGGGACCATCGCCGCCGTAAGCCGCAGAAAATCGCCGTCCCAGATCGACGATGTAGTCCTCGAGCACCACGTCGATGCGCGCATCCAGGGGATACTCCAGCACCAGGAGCGGCGCGGCGGCCATGCGCTCGCGCAGCACCTCGGGCAGAGACAGGCGGCCAATGAGGCGCCCCTCATCTTCGAGGAGCACGGGACCCTCGCCGCGGGACAGCTTGAGCAGGGCGATGGCCAGGGCGTTCTCAAAATCAATCTGCGACGGCTGCGGCGTGAGCAGATGGCCAAAGGCGGAGCCGCGGTGCTGTGCCAGGCCTTCGAGGTCCACGGCGCGCGGCAGCGCCTGGATGAGGCGGGTCTTGCCCGTGCCCGTGGCGCCGGCAACCAGCACAAATTCGCTGTCCCGCACCCGCGCCTCGAGCGTGTCCAGCAGGAACCGGCGCATCGCCTTGTAGCCCCCGGTAATGCGGGGATAGGCGACGCCGCTCTGGGCCAGCCACTGCTGCACAATCTGGGAACGCAGGCCGCCGCGAAAACAATACAGGTAGCCCTCGGGGTGGGCGCGGGCAAACTCCTGCCACCGCTGCAGACGGCCTTCGCGCGTGGCGCCCTGAACCAGTTCGTGGCCCAGGCGAAGCGCGGCGTCCTGACC
>CAXBBA010000020.1:0-11574 GCA_963973805.1 uncultured Halieaceae bacterium
ACGGCCTCTACGAAGTCCTCGGTATCTTCCTGCCGCTCATCACCACCAACTGCGTCATTCTCGGTCGTGCGGATGGCTTCGCGCGCAAGAACCCTGTGCTGCCGGCGCTGTACGACGGCCTGCTCATGGGACTGGGCTTTACGGTGGTGTTGCTGCTCCTGGGTGCCCTGCGGGAGCTCGTGGGTACGGGCTCGCTGTTCGCCAACATGGACCTGCTGTTCGGCGCGTCGGCGGCGAACTGGAAAATCGTGGTATTTGCCGACTACCAACCGTTCCTGCTGGCAATCCTCCCGCCGGGAGCATTTATCTTCACCGGCTTGCTCATCGCGCTGAAGAACCTCATCGACGACCACCTCGAACGCCGCGCGGCGGCCCGGGCAGCGCCGGTGGCAGCGGGCAGCAAGCGCGTGCGGGTCACGGGCAACGTCGCCTGATCCCAGCCTCACCAGGTCCGCGGCAGCACCACGGCGCCTGACGTTCGGCGCGGCCTAGTCCGGTAGGTAGCGCAACGTGGACAACATGTCGTCCACCGCCGCATCGTCCATGCCGCGATTTTCTTCTTCACAGCTGTAGGTGAGGAACAGCAGGAGATCGCCGGCGTGGAGATACCACTCGCGGATTGCCGCCCCCTCCTCCAGGAAGGCACTGGCGCGCCCCTCGAAGCTACCAAGGCTCACGGACTCCCAGGGCTGCCCTGGCTCGCGGAACTGCTCCAGATCATCGGCGGAAAACTCCCCCTCCTGACGACGCAGCTCGGAAATCTCCAGGCAACCGATACCGTCGCGATCGCCGATCACAATGCCGTCATCTTCCTGCTCCGCCTGCCATTCCGGTGGCAGGAGCAGACTCCAGTCCCCCGCTTCAAGAATCAGCACCATCCACCTCCAGTATCCTGCTCATCATTATCGCCGCTTCCCGCGGCTCCCCGGTGGCTCCGGGGTAGTAATTCGGCCGCCGACCATCGAGGGAAAAGGCCAGCGCTTCGTACAGCTGCCGCGCTGGCGTGTTCGACTCCCGCACTTCCAGAAGTACGCGCCGCACCCCATTCTTCGCCAGGACGCGACAGCCCTCCGCAAGCAATCGACGCCCCAAACCCTCGCCCCGATGCCCGGGCGCGACGGCGAGATTCAGCAGCGTCGCCTCATCGAGAACCTGGGAAAAAGCCGCAAAGCCTCCCAGCCTGTCTCCATCCCTGAGCACCAGCAGCGCCCCCCCCGCCTGCAACAGCTCCCCGTAGCGCGCGGCGTCGCGGAACACCGGTGACTGCTCCCGGTCCAGGGCGTGGATCAACGGAATGTCCGCTGCGGCGGCGCGACGCAGCTCCATCAGGATTGGGTGAGCAGCTCCCAGAGCTCCCGCTTGCGCAGGGGATTCTCAAGGAGCTCCCGGGTAGAAGGCAGGACCACCGTGGCGCAGGGAAGCATGAGCCCCTTGATGCGGGCGTGGGCGCCCTGCCCCAGGCAGAATGCGGCTACGCATTGATGGTCATCCAGCTGGCGACCCAGGTAGCCCTGCAGCGACGCCGCAGCCTCATCGGCGCCGAGGTCCAGCTGCCCGTTCTGATGCATGGGCCAGTCGAACTGACCGACGCGTGCCGCTGCGCTCTCCTTCGGGTGCATCAGGGCACGCCCGATAGCCGAGACCAGGTCCACCTGCTCCCGGGCGATAGCCCCGTCTCCCAGTTCCTCGATCCAGAGGCGCCCCGCACACACCACCGCCAGGCGGAAACGCTCCGTGGAGGCACTTGCCGGCGCTGTGGCGGGTCGCGATGGCTGCGGGGAGACGGGCGTAGCGGGGGCCTTTGGCGCGCCTTCGTCCCGGGACGCCAGCATGCGACGCAGCTCCTCGGGCGCGCCGGACCGCGCCGACTGGCGACGGGGTGGCGCCGAGGTGCCCTGGGCCGCTCCCCCGGCCGCCGGGGGCGTCGCGGGGGCCGCAGCGGGACGCCGTACGCCGAGCTTCGCCGATGCGGCGGCTCCGGGGAGCTCGCGCCGCGTCACATAGGGCGTGACCCCCATGGCAGAGAGGTATTGAAGACGGCGAAGTTCGTGCTGAGCAGACATGGGGAGAGTCTAGCACCGCGGGGCGATGCGCGGCGCACGCCAGCCCCAGCGATGGAAGAAGCGCAGCGCCGAACGGAAAAACCAGTGCCGGTGACGCCAGCCCTTGCGGGCGGCAAAACCGCCGTGGTGCTGAATCTTCATCGCCGGGAGGTAGTGCAGCTCGCCGTGGGCGACGAGACGCTGGCACAGGTCGAAGTCCTCGAAATACATGAAGAAGGATTCGTCAAAGCCTCCCACGGCGGAGAAAGCCGACGCGCGGCACAGCAGGCAGGCCCCGCTCAGCAGAACGACGGGGGCCGGAGCCTCCGCCAGGTCTCGATACTCGTAGCGATGCATCGGCCCCTCGAAGCAGCTGCGCAAAAAACGTCCGCCAAAGCCCCGCAACAACAGTACGGGCAAATTGGGGTAGCGCTTGCAGAGATACTCCCGGGTGCCGTCCGGTCGCGTGCAATGGGGGCTCAGCGCCACCACCCGCTCTGTCTGCTGCAGGTAGGCCAGGCCCTCGGTGAGGGCACTTTCATCGAGGTACACGTCGGGGTTGAGAATGAGTAGCTGGTCCGCCCCGGCCTGCTCCCGGGATTGCGCCTGGGCACGATTGTGGCCCGCACCAAAGCCGGGATTGTCACTGCCAAGGTCCAGAGAAAGTTCGACGCGATCCGCCCAGCTGGCGCGGAGCTCCTGCACGAGGGCTTCCAGAGCGGTCTGATACTCCGGGGGCGACGCGTTGTCCCGGAGCTGCACGCTGGCGCTCGCGAGCAGGCCCGCCGCGCGCGCTGCGGCGATGCTGATTTCGAGGCTGGTGAGCGTACTCCGGAGCAGGTCCAGATCACTGTCGTGGAGGACCACAGAAACGCTGAGTGTTATTGCTGCCTGCGCTTCCGGTATCATCGCGCGATGGTAACAGCTGACTCCCAAGACCGCAGCACTCGACGACGCAGTTTCGGCCCGGGCCTGCTGGTCACGGCCGCCTTCGTCGGCCCGGGAACCATTGCCACCGCCAGCGCGGCGGGAGCCGACTTCGCCTACGGCCTGGCCTGGGCCCTGCTGTTCTCCGTGGTGGCAACGATCGTGCTGCAGGAGATGAGCGTCCGCCAGGCGATCGTCTCCGATAGCGGTCTCGCCCCCACGCTGCGCCGTGCCCTCGGCAGCGGCTGGACCGGACGGTTCACGATCCTGCTGGTGGTCCTTGCCATCGGTGTCGGCAACGCCGCCTACGAGTCCGGCAATATCGCCGGCGCTGCACTCGCCCTCGATGGCGCCCTGCCCGGTGGCAACTCGCTCTGGGCGCTGGTGATTGGCGGCGTCGCTACCGGCCTGCTGTTTCTCCCGGCCTACCGCCAGCTCGAGGTGGTACTCATCGCCATGGTGCTGCTCATGAGCGCCGTGTTTGTACTCAGCGCCCTGCTCCTCGGTCCGGACTGGCAAGCACTGCTTCGCGGTGTGACCCACCCGACCATCCCCGCAGGCTCCCTGACCATGGTCATTGCCCTCATCGGCACCACCGTCGTGCCCTACAACCTGTTCCTCCAGGCCAATGCCGCCCGGGATCACTGGGCCGACGACCCGGACCGTCCCGCCGCCCTGCGCGCCGCGCGCCTTGATACCTTTGGCTCCGTGATCCTCGGCGGGCTGATCACCCTGGCCATCATCAGCGCCGCGGCCATCACGTTCTACGGCCGTAGCGGGGCATTCTCCCCCGACGCCCTGGGCCAGCAGCTGGAACCCGTGCTGGGCCCCGCAGGCCCCCTGGTCTTCGCGGCGGGCCTGTTCGCCGCCGGGCTCACCAGCGCCGTCACCGCGCCCCTGGCCGCCGCCTATGCCGTTTGTGGTGCCCTGGGCTTTGAGGACCGGATGCAGGGACGGGCCTTTCGCACCGTAGCGGTCGCTGTGGTGCTGACCGGCACCGTGTTTGCCGCCACCGGTGGCCGTCCCCTCAGCCTGATCGTCTTCGCCCAGGCCGCCAACGGTCTGCTCCTGCCCTTCGTCGCCGTATTGCTTCTATGGCTGATGAATCAGCGCAAGCTGCTGGGGAACGCGGTGAATCGCTGGCCCAGCAACCTGCTCGGCGGGGCCGTCGTACTCGTCGCCCTCGCCCTGAGCGGCCACAAGATACTGTCGCTGCTGCCGTGATCAGGGGCCTAGCGGGGATTGTTTGTGTAATAAATTACAATCACGCGCTATCGCCATGTTATTTATGATTATTTTCTATCATTAAGCATGTATTGTGTTAGCCTGTGTAGCACGACCTGAGCCTGTCGATATACAGTAGGCAGCCATCAGGTAGCCAACCAGCAGGAGTGGGAGCGGTCCGGTACCGCCAGAAGAGCGGCGCGGCCATCCCCAAAGGGGACGATAATGATGCATGGCCTTCGCAGACTGCGCAGCCGGTGGTCGAGCATGGGCTCGAAACTGGGCGCGTTGATGGGTGATTCCACCCGCACCCTGAGCGTTTTGGTTCTGGGCGCCTTGATCGCGGGACTCAGCGCCTGCGGCGGTGGGGGCGGCGGCGGTAGCGGCTTCCTGCCCAGCGACGACGACGATGACCTCACCTCGTACACACTCTCCCTGACGGTCGTTGACGAAAACGGCAATCCCACCACCCTCGTGAGCGAGACCTTCCCCGCGACGCTGCTGGTTGAAGTACGCGAAGACAATTTCGACAACGCGGTTGTGTCCGGCGTTGTGGTCACCGCCACGGCAGAGTTCGCCACGATCTCGCCGGCGAATGGCCAGGCCCTGACGAATAGCGAAGGTATCGCCGAGCTGGAAATCGGCGCCGGCACCACCCTTGGGGCCGACACCATCATCGTTAGCGTAGAAAGCCCGGCGGGTGATATCACCGCCTCTGTCGGTGTTGAAGTCTCTGCCTCCGGCTTTACCCTGGGCACCTTTGACGGCACGGCGTTCCTTGCCGGCCAGATCGGCCTGAGCGCCGACAGCATCGCCTTCCGCGGCAGTTCCGTAGTGCGCCTCGCCGTCGTCGACGAGCGCGGCACGACGGTCTCGGGCGTCCAGCAGATTCGCCTGAGCAGCAACTGCTCCCTGAGCGGCATTGCAGCCTTCCGTGAGATCGGTGATACCAGCGATGGCACCACGACGCTGACCATCGAGACCCTCGACGGCCTCGCCACCGCCGAGTACGTGGCCGATGACTGCGAAGAGTCGGACACGCTGACTGCAACGCTGATCGACGGCGATTCCACGGCCACGGCGACCGTGACCATTGCCGGACGCGACGCGAATTACATCGGTTACGTGAGCTCTGACCCCTCCGAGGGCGAAGAGGGCTCGGACCGCACCATCATCGCTCTCAAGGGCACCGGCGGTCCCGGGCGCCCCGAAGTGGCAACGGTGACCTTTGAAGTCCTCGAAGAATCCGTCGTGCTTGAATCCGGCGATCCCGAACCAGGTGAACCCGGCTACCTCGACCTCGAGGATCGCAAGCCCCTTGCCGGTGTCGAGGTGAACTTCGAACTCACCAATACGCTTGGCGGCATTACCCTGGTGAACGAGAGTGCGGTCACCGATAGCAATGGCCTTGTAGAGGTCGAAGTGCTGTCCGGCAACGTCGCCACCTCCACGCTGGTAACCGCCACCTTCGACGCCACCACGGACGATGGCGCGAGCCAGCTGCAAACCGCGACCTCGAACCAGATCGTGATTGGTACCGGCCTCCCGGATCAAAACTCCATCAGCTTGTCCACGGAGCTGTTCCGGGTGCCCCAGGCGCGAGATGTCGACGGCATCGAAGTCGCCATCACCGTGCGCCTGGCTGACAAATTCAACAACCCCGTGGCCGATGGCACGAGCGCCGTGTTTACCACCGAGTACGGCGCCATCGACTCCTCCTGCCTCACGGGTGTGAGCAACGGCGCGCGCTACCAGTCCCTGCGCGACACAACGACCCCGCTGCGGGGCACGTGTACGGTGCTGTGGATCAGCCAGGCCCCACGCTTCCCCGTGTTCAACCAGGACCGCATAAAGACCACGGAAGACGACGGCATCTTCAGCTGTCCGTCGCACACCGGGTCCTTTGGTCCCTGCCCCGATGACTTCGGTGCCATTCGTGGCTTGCGCAGCACGGTGACCGTGACCGTAGTGGGTGAGGAGTACTTCATCGACGCTAATGGCAATGGAATCTACGACGAAGGGGAAACCTTCCAGAACCTGCCGGAAGCCTTTACGGATCACAATGAAGACGGCGTCTATACGCCCTTCGCCGGCCCCAACTGCGGCGAGCCGAGCAGCGACGAAGACTGTGAAGCCGCGGGCACCGCGGAAGAGTTCATCGACTTCGACGGTGACGGCATGTATTCAACCAATGTGGACCCGAACACGGGTGAAGGCGTGTACAACGGCAGCCTCTGCCCCGTCGAAGGCGACGGCGTGTACTGCTCCCGCGACCTCCTGAACGTACGCGCAGACCTGGTGCTTACCCTCTCGGCCATCGACGGCAATCTTGAGGTGCTGATCGCCAATGACCGTTACCGCCCCCGTCGGGCGACGGACAGGATCACCGAAGGCGACCAGCACATCGTCTACGTTGCTGACATATTCAACAACGCACCGGGGGCAGGAACCACGATCAGCCTGGCCACCACTGGCGACTGTACCCTGCTCACGTCCGACTCCTTCACGGTTCCGGACAGCCAGGCTCCGGGGGCATTCGCCTTCGCGGCCTCTGTGGAGGGTGATGGTGAGGGTGGACAACTGATTGTCAGCTCCCAGGCACCCGACGCTTCCGGATCGACGGTGGTTCGTTCCCTCCCCTGCGTCACCAGCGCACCGGTAGACCCGAACGGATTAAGCACCAGCCCCTGAAACAGTATTCGGGGAAAAGCCGCGGCTATGCCGCGGTTTTTTTTGCCCTGGCAAATGGCCTCGGAAGACGATCCTTCCCCTCAGTCAATCACTGACATCCAGGCTTCACCGCCTTCCAGCATGGCGGCGATCCACTGGCGCACCGTGGTGTTCCCCACCGCCAGATCGAACTGCGCCTGAATGAAGGTGTGCGTATTCCCGTCGGCGATCAGGCTGCGAACGCGCTCCGGATAGGCTTCCTCCAGCTCCTCCATCTCGGGAATCAGCTCCGCCTCAAACGCCGTCCCACCGATCATCACAAACACATCAGCGATAACCGAATCCTGCTTGGTGCTCATGAAGCCCATGCGCAGGTTCTCGTCCTCGCCAAGCTGGTACTTGTGGAGATCCGTCAGGTGCCCATCCTCCCCAATGCAGGTGCTGCAACTCGCGGGCAGGAAGGCCTCCGCGTTCCACTCCTCGTTCAGCTGGGCGCTCAACCCCGGGCGCGAGATACCCACACCCGAGTCGTTGATCAGGTCGATGGGCGTGTCGGGATAGAGCTTGCGCACCAGCGGTAACGCATAGTCCGTACCGAAACCGCCGGCGCTGTTGCCCGTCAACAGAATCCGCGACGGGCTCGGATAGGTGCGAGCAGCGACATCGATGCTCGCAGACAGGTTCTGCAACCCCCGGTGAAAGCGATCCTCGTCCCCGTCGCCATCGGTGTCCACATCCTGATCGCCGGAGAAGATGGAGCCATCGCAGTAGGGCAGGTAGGCCACGTTGAAGTCCGCCGCCGGGTTGTTCTGGTCCCCGGAATTCAGGATGCCAAAGCTGGGCACGCCGGGGGCCGCCTCGGGAGTGGCGGCGCAGAGATCGGACCAGCACGCCCCTCCCCCCTCCAGGAAGATCATCAGCTCATCGCTACTGCCGTCGCGCGTCGCCATGGTGAACTCCCCGCCTTCGAGACAGAGCGGCCCATCCCCGGCACCAAAGGTGTGCTGGGTCAGGCCCGCACCATCGCTTTCGGAGGTCATGGGCGTGAACTCGCCCAGATAGCGATCCACGCCCTGGTCATAGAGCTCCTGGAACGGCAGGGGAACCACGGCTGGGGGAGGAATCTCCAGGGTGTTGCTGTCGGAGCAACCGCTCAGGAATGCGAGGCTGATGCCCGCGGGGGCAATGCAGCGAAAAATGGCTGCGGGAGTATTGGAGGTCATGGGCTTTCCCTGATTGTTATCTGTGTCAGTTCGGATTCAGGGAACCGGGAGACCCCGGCCCTCCGAAAACCAATCGAGTCTGCCATGGCTCCCCGGGCAAGGACAGTTTCAGAGCACGACTAGCTGGACTCATTCAGGGCAAGGATCGGTATTGCGAACCAATCACAGGATTTTGCGGTCACGCCACCGAGGCAAGAGGTCACTGGGCACGCCGAACCCCGGCGCAAGCGCCGTCCATGGCGAGGTGAACGCCTACGCCGTGATGCGGTCAGCTGTAGTCCGGGGTCGCGGGGGCCGCAACCGGCTTGCCGCTTTCCTTCCACGCATCAAACCCGCCAGCGATGGACGTGACATGCAGGTAACCCATCTCCGCCATGGTCTGGGCCGCGAGAGCCGCCCGGCCACTGCTTTTGCAGTAGACAACGAATTTGCGGGAGCGATCAGCCAGGGCCTCGTCACCTCCCAGCATGAACTCCAGCAAGCCGCGGGGAATATTGACGGCTCCACCGATATGGCCGTCGCGAAACTCGTCGCCCTCACGAACATCGAGCACCACATCCGCTTCGTGCACTGCCTGCTCGGCGTCATCGACGTCCACTTCTTTGACGAGGCCTTTCGCTGCTGCCACCAGATCCTGTGCTGTTTTCATGGAACCTCTACCTCTCGTGGAAAACCCGAATTCTAGCGCGGTGGGACCACGACTGCAGCACAATGGCGCCGGGAATTGCTACCATGGATAAGTGCTTCTCCCCCATTCCAGCCCGCTCCTCGAAGGAACCTTCCTCGCCCGCTACGACCGATTCATTGCCCGCGTACGGCTCGGCGATCAGGAGGTTGATGCCCATTGCGTGAACACCGGCCGCATGGAAGGTATGTTGCGGCCCGGCGCGCGAGCCTGGGTGTCTCTGGCGCCGCCGGAAAGAAAACGAAAACTGCTGTACACCCTGGAATTGCTGGAAGTCGACGGCCTGATCTCCGGCGCCAACACCCAAACCCCCAATCGCCTCGCGGAAGCCCTGATCCGGGCGCGCCTGATACCGGGACTGCGACGGTTTCGAGAGCTTCGGCGCGAAGTCCCCTATGGACACCGATCGCGCATCGACTTCCTGCTCACCCAGGGGCAGCGTCGGCACTTTGTCGAAGTGAAGAATTGCCACCTCGTCTACCCCGACGGTGGCGCCTATTTTCCCGATTCCGTGAGCAAGCGCGCCGCCGGACATCTGCTGGAGCTTGGGGAACAGGTACGGGGCGGTGACAAGGCAACGGTGCTGTTTGTGGTCCAGAGAAATGACGCCCGAGTACTGAAGCCAAGCGATTTCCACGACCCGGCCTTTGCCCGGGCCGCGCGGGACGCGAGGGCCGCGGGGGTTCGTTTTCGAGCCGTGGCAATCCAACCCGATAGGGACGGCTTCCACTTTGCGGGCTTACTCCCCGTTAGCCTGGCAGCGGGCGACCCCCGATACCTCGAGGCCTGTGCGCTGGAACGCCAACCCTACTCCGGATGGCGCCGCCGGGGCAGGCAACGCGCCGAAGGTGAAGACGCTACTGCGCGAGGGTCTGGAGCAGACGATTGATCTTGCGGCGAAAGTTCGGTTCCTGAAGCAGATTGAGCACCCGCTCCATGTCCGCCGCCTCGAGATAGGCGGCAAGATAGAACAGTCCGGGCTCCTGCGTACCCCGCAGCTCCAGCTCTCCCACATCGCGCAGGCCCCGGTAGGTCACGCGATCACCAATGCGGCCCGCCAGGTACACCAGCACGTTCTGACGCAGGTCATCGCCGCTCATGGGGTGCTCAGCAGGTGGCGTAACCAGAGGGATGAAGCCATGCTCGATTGCACTGGCAATGTCCTGGGGCAAGTTCCAGCGCCGGGAAAGCTCTGCCCCCACGATTGCCGTGTTTCCGAAGCCCGCCTCCTGCTGGGCCTGGACTCGCTCCACGATACTGACGCCATCGCGATACCAGGCCGCGGCCGCGGGCTCCGCACTGACAATCGCCACATCACCCAGGTTGAAGAACAATGACTTGGTCGCCAGCACCGAAGGTCGTGGGACCCCCAGCTCCTGCCCGAGGGCCTGAGCGACGGCACTGGCGGCGCAGGCCGAGCGCCAGATTCTGGTCAGCGCTTCTTCCTGCTCCGGCGTCCCCTGCGCAACGCGCTCCGCGACCGCCGCCTGGGCTACCAGCCCCTTGACCACGCTGACACCGAGGTAGGTGATAGCGTGCTGCACACTGGTGATCGGCGATGTCAGGGCGAAGGCCGCCGAGTTTACCGTTCTCAGTATCGAGGCGGTGAGGCCGGCGTCGGAAGCTACCACCTCCATCAATTCCTCAGGTGTGTCCAGACCCGCTGCGAGCTTGCTTTGCACCGGGTGGGGGTCGGCCATGGACTCGCACACCTCATCGACACGCGCCAGCACCGCGGCGTCGATGTCACCCCTGCGCTCCAGCTGCAGCGCCGCAAGCATGGCGGGCTGTTCCGGCGCGGGCGCATCAACCTCGGGCGTAGCCGGCACTTGTGGCGGCAGTTCGGGCGAATCAGCGCCCCGGTTTGCGGGTCGACTTACGGGCCGGTGTGCTGTCGATGCGGGCCCCTTCGGTTTGGGCTTGCGCAGCCAGAGCCAGATCACAGCTACCGCTAATAGGGCAATCAGCCCGCCTCCTAATGCCATGGAAACTCCTCCTTGGGGAGCGAATTTATGATTAAACCAGCGACGCAGATCTGTAACATTCCGGGCCAAGCTGCCCAACCGCGCCAGCCGCCCCAACCCGTGTCAACTTAGTAGACAATAAGAATATTACGCGAGTCATTGTAACCTCCCCGGAATGCAACCGGCCCCTTTCAGAGGGCATAGTCAAACAACTCGAAATCCCGGGCAAAGTACTCGCGAATGATGCGCCGGCTATCGGGACTCATGGCAATTCCCGAGTCTGCCCCGGGGCTCTGGTTTCGGACGGGCAACGGTATGTTCTCGATCCCCAGTATGTCGCTCACCCTGGAGAAATCCCGCGCGAGATGTTCGTAGCGGCCCACGTGATCCACCAGCAGCTCCCCCTCTTTGCTGGTCAGGAAGTCGCACTGGCGCAACATCAGCTCGCCCGAACGGAACCCCGCCACGAACTCATCAAAGCTCAGATTCCCCGTGTAGCGGTGATGGTGGGGATGCGCGGGGTTCTTCAGGGCTGCGCGCTGGCGATAGCGGTACCAGGATTGCATCCAGCTGTAGGGTTCGCGGACAAAGGCGAACTTGTAGGCCCCGGACCAGATCGCCGGAGACAGTTCGTCGCGGAGCTTCATGGCCAGCACATGCTTGTTCCAGCGACCGCTGAGCTCCTCATCGGCGCGCGGCTCCAGCAGCGCCTCGACGCTACTCGAGCCGGTCTTGGGTACCGCGATGAACAGGAAAGACAGATCCCGGGCGATGATCACAAACAGTGTTCTCCCGGCCGCGAATCCCTTCGCGCCGGGAGCCTGTCAGAACGGTTGGTC
>CAXBBA010000021.1:0-11485 GCA_963973805.1 uncultured Halieaceae bacterium
GGGCGCTGTACCTCGCCGGGGACAACATCAGCGAGGCATCGGAGCTTCTGGGTGTCACCCGCCCCACACTTTATTCCATTATGGAAAAGTACAACCTGCGCAACTGAGTACCCGCGATGCTGATTCAGGACCTGCTGCTGCAGTCCGCCGACCTACGCCCCGACGCCAATGCGCTGGGGTTCCGGGATCAACGGCGGACCTATGCTCAACTCGCCGATGATACGGCCCGTCTGGGCGCAGGCCTTCTGGAACTCGGCCTGGCCCCGGGGGACCGCGTTGCCATCTGGCTGCCAAAGCAGCTCGAGACGGTGCAGGCGATCTTTGCCACGGCGCGTGCCGGAGGTGTGTTTGTGCCCGTCAATCCGGTGCTCAAGCCCGCCCAGGTGAGCTACCAGCTCGCCCACAGCGATGCGCGGGTACTGGTTACCAGCCGCCAGCGTTTTCAGAGCCTCGGAGACCTGGCCGGGGAGTGCGCCGCGCTGGAACATATCGTGCTCATCGATGGCGACGGCGCCGCCGGCACCCGGGACTGGGAGGACCTGGCCGGGAGCGATCCGCGGGAGGCTCCCCGCGCCATCGACCAGGACATGGCCGCGATTCTCTATACCTCCGGCAGCACAGGCCGCCCCAAGGGAGTGGTGCTATCCCATCGCAACCTGGTCGCCGGCGCCCGCAGCGTCGCCACCTATCTGGGCAACAGCCCCTCGGACCGGATTCTCAGCGTGCTGCCCCTGTCCTTCGACGCGGGCCTGTCCCAGCTGACCACGGGGTTCTACAGCGGTGCCTACGTCCATCTGATGGACTACCTGCTGCCCAGGGATGTGCTCAAAGCCGTCACCCGGGAGCGCATCACGGGCATCACCGGTGTTCCGTCACTGTGGAACCCTCTTTCGCGCCAGGACTGGCCCGGGGAAGCCGTGGCGAGCCTGCGCTACCTGGCCAACACCGGCGGCGCCATGCCCGAGGGCACTACCAAGGCCCTGCAGGAAAAGCTGCCCGGCACGGAGCTGTTCCTGATGTACGGCCTGACCGAGGCATTCCGCTCCACCTTTCTGCCGCCGGAAAAAGCCCTGGCCAAACCCACGAGCGTGGGCCAGGCGATTCCCGAGGCGGAAATCATGATTGTGGACGGGGACGGTCGCCCCTGCGGCCCGGGGGAGCACGGCGAACTCGTGCACCGCGGCGTCCACGTCGCATTGGGCTACTGGAAAAACCCCGAAGCCACCGCCGAGCGTTTCCGCCCGGCGCCGAACCAGCCCGCGGGCCTCCCGCGGGAGGAAATCGCCGTGTGGTCCGGCGACACCGCCTACCGCGATGAGGATGGCGACATCTACTTTGTCGCCCGGCGCGACGCCATGATCAAGACCAGCGGCTATCGCGTCAGTCCCACGGAAATCGAAATCGAAGCCCTGGCGGTGGATGGTGTCACGGAAGCCGCCGCCATGGGCGCCGCCCACCCCGATATTGGCCAGGCCATCGTGCTGTACGTCGCCGGCAACAGCAGCGACCCGGAACTGGAGGGACGCCTGCGCAAAGCCCTGGCGGCGGCCCTGCCCGCCTTCATGGTGCCCCAGCGCATCGAAATCCGGGACACGCTGCCCCTGAACCCCAACGGCAAGGTGGATCGTCCGGGTCTCGGGCGGGAGTGCGAAGCCTTTTTCACCGGAGATGAAACATGAGCGGAAGCCGTAAAGCACCGGAACACGCACCCCAGACCGCCTTCGAGACCCGCGACAACGAACTGCTTGTCGGCGGGACCCCCGTATCCGGGCTGGCGCAGCGGGCCGGTGATCGGGCGTTCTATGCCTACGACGGCGCGATCATGACCCGCAACGTGGAGCGGCTGCGCGCGCAGTTGCCGCCGCGCATCAGCCTGCACTACGCGATGAAAGCCAATCCCATGCCCGCGGTGGTCAAACATCTCGCCGGCCTGACCCATGGTCTGGATGTCGCCTCCGCGGCGGAGCTGCGCGTCGCATTGGCGACCGGCATCAACCCCCGCGACATCAGCTTCGCCGGACCCGGCAAATCCGCCGAGGACCTCGAGACCGCGGTGGAAGCGGGAGTCATCATCGTTCTGGAATCGCCCACGGAAGCCCAACGGGTCATGGAGCTCGCCCGGCAGCGGGGCGACCGGGTGCCCGTGGCCCTGCGGGTCAATCCGGATTTCCAGCTGAAGGCCTCGGGCATGAAGATGGGCGGCGGTTCCCAGCCCTTCGGCACCGATGCCGAGGTGATCCCCGACGTTCTCGCGACGCTGGACAACAATGTGCTGGAGGTCCTGGGTTTCCATATTTTCTGGGGCTCCCAGAACCTGCGCCCCGAAGGCATTATGGAAGCCCATGGCAAAACCCTGGCCCTCGCCGCCCGCCTCGCTCCATCGCTCCCGGGGCCCCTGCGGTGGCTGAATATCGGTGGCGGCCTCGGCGTACCCTATTTCCCCGGGGAGACGCCCCTGAACGTCGCGCCGATCATGGAGGCGCTGGCCGACACGCTGGCGGAATACGGAGACCTCCTCGCCGATACCGAGGTAGTGATGGAACTGGGCCGCTATCTGGTGGCAGAGGCCGGCCTGTATGTCTGCCGCGTCACGGACCGCAAGGAGTCCCGCGGCACCACCTATCTGGTCACGAA
Organism: uncultured Halieaceae bacterium; assembly: GCA_963973805.1. Taxonomy (GTDB): domain Bacteria; phylum Pseudomonadota; class Gammaproteobacteria; order Pseudomonadales; family Halieaceae; genus Congregibacter. The sequence goes on from CAXBBA010000021.1 coordinate 2,635, forward strand.
CGGCGGCCTGCATCACTACCTGTCCGTCACGGGCAACTTCGGGCAGGTAATACGCAAGAACTACCCCGTTTGCGTGGCGAATCGCGTCGAAAGTGAGAGCAAAGAACCCGTCACCGTGGTGGGCCCCCTGTGCACCCCCCTGGACCTCATTGCGCAGAACATGACGCTCCCCCCCGCCGGCATCGGTGACCTGATCGCCGTGTACATGAGCGGCGCCTACGGCTACACGGCCAGCCCCCATCACTTCCTGAGTCACCCCGAGCCCGTGGAATTGTTTCTGCCGGGCTCCTGAGCGCCGGAATTCGGGTTTTGTGCGGGCCCTGTCACAATTCTTTACGGCAAAGGGTGTATTCTGCCGCGCACCAGCTAAAGTCTAGGCTTGAACGAAGCCCAACGGCCCCGAAGCCGTCCCGCTTCACCCCTATCTGAAGGATCGCAGTGGCAACCATGACAGGCTTGGTCGGTACAGTTCGCATCTTCAATCACCACATCAACGTGGGCTACTACTGGCTCGCGCTGATCGACATGTTTTTGTTCGCCGCGTCGAGCTACCTCGGCGCCGTGCTCTACTTTATGTCCGTGGACGGGCACGTCCTCCGTCACATGCCCGCCCTGCCTCTGCATACGGTGGTCTTCGCCATCGTCACGACCCTGGCCATGTTCTCCATGGGTCTGTATGAGCCGCGTCTTCGCGAAGGCGTGAACGGCATTCTGCTGCGCACCCTGGGTGCGTTCGGCCTGATGATCGTCGCCATGACTCTGGTCTTCTACGTTATGCCTGACCTGCGTCTGTGGCGGGGCAACTTCGCCATCAGCACGGCCACGGCCCTGGTGGCGGCGCTCACCAATCGCCTGCTGTGGACCCGCTTTATCGATCTGGAACAGTTCAAGCGGCGCGTGCTGGTGCTGGGCTGCGGCAGCACCGCGTCCACCGTGAATCGCAAAATGCGTCGCAAGGCGGATCGCCGCGGCATTCGCATCGTCGGCTACATCCGCCAGGGTGACGAGCAGTCCTGCATCGAGAAAGAGCCTACGGTGAGCCTGGACTGCCCTCTCTCGGAGTACGCCCAGCGCAACAACATCGACGAAATCGTCGTGGCCATGGAAGAGCGCCGCAACAACCTGCCCCAGGATGAACTGCTGCGCTGCCGCTCCATGGGTGTGCGCGTCGTCGACATCGTGGACTTCTTCGAGCAGGAAACCGGCAAGGTGCTCGTACGCCACGTGCACCCCAGCTGGTTCACCTACTCCGACGGTTTCCAGCGCGGTGATGCCAACCACTTCGGCAAGCGCCTGTTCGATGTGACGGTGAGCTTCCTGCTGCTGATGGTCGCCTGGCCTTTCATGTTGCTCACGGTGCTCGCCATCTGGATCGAAGACGGCTTCGGTGCGCCGGTTCTGTACCGCCAGCGTCGCGTCGGGCTGAATGGCCGCATTTTCGAAGTGATCAAGTTCCGCAGCATGACCACCAGCGCAGAAAGCGATGGCAAGGCTCGCTGGGCGACGGCCAACGACGCGCGCATCACTCGCGTTGGCGGCTTCATCCGCAAGACGCGCATCGATGAACTGCCGCAGATCATCAACGTGATGGCGGGTGACATGGCCTTCGTGGGCCCCCGCCCCGAGCGCCCGGAGTTTGTCCGCGAACTCAGCGAGCAGATCCCCTACTTCGAGAAGCGTCACTGTGTGAAACCGGGCATCACCGGCTGGGCCCAGATGAACTACCCCTACGGCGCCAGCCTCAAAGACAGCTTCAACAAGCTCGAGTTTGACCTGTACTACGTCAAGAATCAGAGCCTGTTCCTGGACTTCCTGGTCCTCCTGCAGACCGCCGAAGTCATCATCTTCGGCAAGGGCGCCCGCTAGCCTCTTCCCCCCGTCTGCGGGCCTTCGGGGCCGCAGACGTGTGCAGCCCGTCAAACTTCTTTACACCTCAGACCCTCGCCGCGGCTAAGTTACTGTAATGGAAAGGTAAAAATTGTGGCCCGGGTCTTGCACGTGACAGAGGAACAAGTACACTGATACAAACCAGCGTGGAGCCTAGGCGGTGCCTTTATCGGCCGGTTCGACTTTATTAATTTCCCTCCCCGCGATCGCGGAGGATTTCCTGTCGCCGCAGCCCCCGTCGCACCACGTCATTTCTGCCCCCCCTGACGAGATTCCACCTTCCGTAGCGCCCTCCCCAATATCGGAAGGCACCCCGTGATGGAAACGCTCCTGATCATCATTGCCATCCTGGGAATCGGTGCGCTGCTCATCGCCCTCTACGTCTTCACCATGGCGGCAAAACGCTACGTCACCGGGGAAGATCTGCGCGCCGAAATGCGGGCGCTGGAGTCGGACCTTTCCCCCTATCGCCACTGGGTGGACCGGGATCACAGCGACAGGCGCAGAAATCCTGCGCCTGTGGTGTTCCCCATTTCCGTCAACGGGGTGGTAATTCGCGAAGACCGGCGCCGGGGAGACCGGCGCCGCGTAGCGTAGGAAGCGCCTAGGCCGCCAGCGCCTGCTCCAGGTCCGCAATGATGTCATCGACATGCTCGATGCCGATGGACAGGCGTACCATGGCTTCACTCACCCCTGCGGACGCGAGTTCCTCAGCGCTGAGCTGACGATGGGTCGTCGTTGCCGGATGGCAGGCGAGGGATTTGGCATCGCCGATGTTCACCAGGCGCAGGATCATCTGCAACGCATCGATGAAGCGCGCGCCCGCCTCCCGGCCACCCTTGAGCTCAAAGCTCAGAATACCCGACGCCCGGCCGCCACAGATGCGCTCGCAGGTTTCCCGGTAGGGGCTGTCCGGCAGCGTGGCGTAGTTAACGGACTGCACCTTGGGGTGCTGCTGCAGGAACGCTGCCACCTTCTCGGAGTTTTCACAGTGGCGCTCCATGCGCAGGCCCAGGGTCTCCAGACCCTGCATGATCTGGAAGGCACTCTGGGGCGCCAGCGCGGCACCGGTGTTCCGCAGGGGTACCACCCGACAGCGACCGATATACGCGGCTTCGCCCAGGGCCTCGGTGTAGACGACGCCGTGGTAGGAAGGGTCCGGTGTATTCATTACCGCGAACCGCTCCCGATGCTCCGCCCAGGGGAACTTGCCCGAGTCGACGATGGCGCCGCCAATGGTCGTGCCATGGCCGCCGATATACTTCGTCAGGGAGTGCACGGCGATATCGGCTCCGAAATCGAATACGCGGCACAGAAACGGTGTCGCCACCGTGTTATCCACGATCAGGGGCACGCCGGCGGCGTGGGCGATGTCGGCCCAGCGTTGAATGTCCACCACATTGCCAGCGGGGTTACCGATGGACTCGCAGAACAGGGCGCGGGTGTTGCCATCGATGAGTGAGGCCACGCGGTCAAACTCATCGCCGGCGGCGAAGCGTACTTCGATGCCCTGGCGCGGGAACGTGTGGGCGAACAGGTTGTAGGTCCCCCCATACAGCTGGGACGTGGAGACAATATTGTCCCCCGCCTCGGCGATGGCTTCGATGGCATAGCGAATCGCCGCCATGCCCGAGGCAACTGCCAGGGCACCGACGCCCCCCTCGAGCTGCGCGAGGCGCTCCTCAAGCACCGCATTGGTCGGATTCATGATGCGGCTGTAGATGTTGCCCGGCACTTTGAGGTCAAAAAGATCCGCGCCGTGCTGCGTATCATCGAAGGTAAACGAGGTCGTCTGGTAGATTGGCGTGGTCGCGGCCCGCGTGTTCCCCTTGTCCCCTTCGTAGCCCGCATGCAGGGCAATTGTTTCCGGCTTCATAGCTAATCCCTTCGGTGGTTGATTCATTATGGGGGCCGTATCGTGGCGGCAGCGACCATGGAATTGCAAGACCTGACTGTTACAATCGGTGCAAAAGCAGTCCTGGAGCACGCCGATGCATTACCTGAAAGCCCTCATAGCCTTGTGCGCGCTAATCGCGGTCTCGGCGGAGGCCCAATGGGTCAGTTCCGCGACCCAACGCTCCCAGAAGTGGGAAACCACCATCGGCCTCTACGGCACCAGTTCCGAAAGCAGCGACGGCCTGAACGGCTCCGCGCTGGATGTGGACAGCGGCTATGGCATCGGTTTCAGCATCGGCTATAACCTGAACCAGCACGTTGCCCTGCGCTTCGACGGCTCCTGGTCCCGCGCCGATTACGACGCCGTGCTCGACACCGAGGACAACGGGCTGGTCGAAATCAGCCACGATCTGTCGCTGTTCAACGGCCAGTTCAATGCGGTGTACAACTTCCTGGAGGGCAATTTCACGCCCTACATTCAGGCGGGCCTGGGCTGGAGCTACATCGACTCCAACGTCGTGGACGGCCCGCCGTCCACGGGCTGCTGGTGGGACCCCTGGCGGGGATATGTCTGTGCGCCCTTCTACTCCACCTACAGCGACACGAGCTTCAGCTGGAATGTGGGTGCGGGACTGCGCTACGAAATGGGGAGTAATATGTTCCTGCGTGGCGGCTGGGAGCAGACTCATATCGACGGCGGTAGTGGGGCCGACCCCACCTTCGACGCCATCCGCCTGGAACTGGGCTGGTTCTTCTGATCACACCGCTGGGGGCTGACCATGAGAAAACGTATCAGCGCTACCATGACCATCGTCACGGCAAGCATCCTTACCACCGCTCTGGTATGCGCCGCGCCCGAAGCACCGGAAAAGGTCCTGGGTAAACTGAAGCCCGTGGAAGCCTCGAAGGATCTCGAACTACCCACGGGTCGCGACACCAGTGCCCAGGTACAACAGGGGCGCTACCTCGTCGGGCTGCTCGGATGCGCGAGCTGCCATACGGACGGTGCCCTGATCGGAAAACCGGACCCCGCGCGAACCCTGGCCGGGTCGCGCATCGGCATCGCCTACAGTAATCCCATGGTCAACGAATTCCCCGGTGCGGTGTATCCCGGCAATCTCACCCCCCACCGCGAAACCGGTATCGGCAACTGGAGCGAGGACGACATTGTGGACATGCTGCGCAGTGGCCGGAATCGCCACGGCCGCCAGACCCTGTCCATCATGCCCTGGACCAGCTACGGGCAACTGAGTGACGACGATGCGCTCGCGATCGCGCGCTATCTGAAGTCCCTGGCTCCGGTGGAACACTGCGTTCCCGCCCGCGTGATGCCCGGCCAACCGACACGCACGCCCCTCGTGCACGTGGGCCTGTATCGCAGCCCCTGAACTCCGGCGGATCCCGGGAGCGACGAGGACGCACCTTGCCTTGTTGCAGTGAGCCTGTATGGTCTTGGGTTCACCGATGACATAGCCCGCCCATGAGCCGATCCATCGACGCCGCAGTGGAAGCTGCGGTCAAGCCCTTCGCCGATGGACTGTCGGCATTCATCTTCTACCCCATTTCCCTGGCTGGCTTCGAGGTTCCCTGGATCGTCCTCTGGCTCGCCATCGCCGCCAGCTTCTTCACCCTCTATCTCGGCTTCATCAATGTGCGAGCCTTCCCCCTCGCGCTGCGCCTGGTACGGGGGGACTACCACGACCCCGAGGCCCCGGGGGAGATATCCCATTTTCGCGCCGTCGCCACGGCGGTGTCGGGCACCGTGGGCATCGGCAACATCGGCGGCGTGGCGATCGCCATCGGCCTGGGCGGCCCCGGCGCCGCGTTCTGGCTGGTGATTGCGGGCCTGCTGTCCATGTCAACGAAGCTCGTGGAATGCACACTGGGCGTGAAATACCGTCAACACAACGACGACGGCTCCGTGTCCGGGGGACCGATGTACTACCTGGAACACTGGTTGCGCGTGCGCGAGCTCCCGCGCCTGGGGCGCTGTCTCGGCGTGTTCTATGCCGGGTGCCTGATGATCGGTTCCCTGGGCATCGGCAACATGTTCCAGTCCAATCAGGCCTATGTGCAGTTCGTCACGATCACCGGAGGCGAGCAGAGCTTCTTCGCCGAGCGAGGCTGGCTGTTTGGCCTGGGCATCGCCCTGCTGGTGGGCGTGGTGATCATCGGTGGGATCCGCTCCATCGCCAGCTTCGCCGCCCGTGTTGTGCCCACCATGGCCCTGCTGTATCTGATCTCCGCCGTCACCGTAATCGCCCTGAGCTATGCCCGGATTCCCGCGGCCCTGGCGCTGATTTTCTCCGGCGCATTCACCATCGAGGGAGCCACCGGCGGCATGGTCGGTGCCATGATCGTGGGGTTCCAGCGCGCGCTGTTTTCCAATGAAGCGGGCCTGGGATCGGCCTCCATCGCGCACTCGGCCGTGCAGACCGATCACCCGGCGTCTGAGGGCGTGGTGTCGCTGCTCGAACCCTTTATCGATACGGTGGTGATCTGCACCCTCAGCTCCCTCGTTATCGTCGTCACCGCCTATCCCACGGGACTGATGGATTCGGGGCTGGAAGGTATCGCGCTGACCTCTGCGGCCTTTGCGCATCACGCGAGCTGGGCACCCTACCCTCTGGCGGTTGCCGCACTGCTGTTTGCTTTTTCGTCGGCGGTTTCCTGGAGCTACTACGGACTGAAGGCCAGCACCTATGTGCTCGGCCAGACGCGCCTGGTCGAAAACGGCTTCAAGCTGGTTTTCTGTGCCTTCCTCGCCCTGGGCTGCATGGTGCAGCTCGACTCGGTGCTCGCGTTTTCCGACGCCATGGTCTTTCTCATCGCCGTGCCCAATATTCTCGGCCTGTACCTGTTTGCACCGGAAGTGCGGAGCGAGGTGCGTCGCTATCGCCGCGCCATCGCCGACGGCTCAATCCGCCGCTACGGCCCGGGTTGATCCGCCGGGCCCCGCCGCCGCGCAAAACCCACCAACACAAGCACCAGCAACGCGGGTGGCACAAAGGCCAGGGCAAATCCCACGCGATCCGCCAGCGTCCCAAGCAATACGGCACCGAGGGCTGGCGTGCCCATCGCCACGACGGTCCACAGACTCATCACCCGCCCCCGGAAGGCTTCGTCAATCATCAACTGGGTCAGGGCCTGATTCGCGGTGCCAACGACCGTGGTCGCAAGGCTCACGCCACCCACGGCCAGCGCCACCACCGGGACCTGGGACCAGAGTCCCGCGCTGAGCAGCACCACGGCCGCCAGGGTGAGGCCGGACAGCACCAGACGGTACAGGCGAGACAAGCGCCCGCCCTGGCGGGAGACCACCAGGCCACCCACGATGGATCCTGCCCCGGCGCTCGCCGTCAGTACCGCCAGGGTGGTGGCATCGCCGCCCAGCACGGCGCCGGACACGGCGGGCAGCAACTCGATAAAGGTACGTCCGAGCAGACCGCTGGCCAGGGTGAGGAGAAAGATCAGGCGCAGATTCGCGTGCGTGGCGGTATAGCGCACGCCATCCCGGAGTTGGCGCAGCACCGCCGGGGAACCGCTGCTGTTCGCCCCACGCTCCAGTCCCTGGACACGGAGAAGCAGGACCATGGACGTGAGCAGAAGCCCCGCCGATAGCGTAAACACGAGGGGCACACTGCTGACGGTCAGCATCCAGGCGCCCAGAGCCGGTCCCAGGATGCGCGAGCTGTTGAAGACCATCGCCGAATAGCCGATGGCACTGGGCAACGCCCCCCGTTCCACCAGGCGGGGAAGCATTGCCAGACGAATGGGCGTGTGCGCCGAAGTCACGGTGCCGAACACCAGCGCCAGCGCCGCCAGGGCCTCCAGCCCAAGGGTGCCGAAGGAATGGATAAGCGCCGCGAGCGCGGCCACCAGGCCCTGGGCCCCGACGGTCAGCAACAGGCCATTGCGGGGATTGATACGATCCGCCAGTACCCCGAACAGCGGCGAGAGAAGAAGCGCTGGCATCAGCATGAGGCCGGCGACGGTGCCGACCCAGAACGCCGATTTCGTCAGCTCCCAGGCGAACCAGCCAAAGATAAACCGCAGGAGCCAGCTGCCCAGCGTCGACAGCAGCGTGGAGGGGAAATAGCGCCGAAATGGGGGACAGGAGAACGCAGAGCGATGCTCGACGCCGCTACCGAATGCGTTGATGTGGCGCCTACTCCGGCTTGCGGAACCGCAGCGTCATGCGCGTCGACTCACCAATTTCCCTGAACTTCGCCGCCTGTTCGGGGTTGTCGCGGCTGAGGGCGAGCGTCGGCGGCAGGCGCCAGACGATATCTTCCGGTGTGGGCTGGTCCTTCGGATTCACATTCACCGGCGACTCCGCAACGAATTCGAAGCCCGCCGACTCAAGCATCGCAATCACATGGCTCTTCTTCAGATAACCGGCCGAGCCATCGGCCCAGGCATCCGGTGCGTCTTCGGGCGCCATGTGCTGAACCACCCCCACGATACCGCCGGGTTTCAGAACGCGATAGCTCTCCGCCAGTGCTTCCGTGAGGAATCCACCCCGGGATTCGAAGCGCGCCAGATTGTGCAGGGCTCGAATGAACAGCACCGCGTCGGCCTGACCATCGAGGCGGGCGGGCAGGCTGCCGAACTGGAAGGCGTCTATCGTCGCAGCATCACCGTCGAACCAGGCACGAGCTTCGGCGGTCCAGTCCGCGACCCAGCTATCCTTGGCTGCGAGTTGCTCCGCACTCATGAAGCCGAACAGGGGATACAACTCCCGATCGTAATCTGCACCCACTACGATGCCGTCTGCCCCGAGATAGGGTGCGAGGATCTTCGTGTACCAGCCGCCCCCGGGTAGGGCTTCCACAACGGTCATGCCCGGGGCAACACCGAAAAATTCCAGGGTTTCGCGGGGGTGCCTGGCGCCAAAGCGCGCCTGCACTTCCGATGCCTGGCGCCCGAGAATCTGCGTCAGCCTGGCACCATCTACAGCGGAGTCCATGGAAGACGCGGGAGCGCTACTCGCAGCCGCGGGATCATCCGCAACCTGGCATCCAAAGAGGAATAGCGTTGCGGCGGTCAATGTGGCGAAACAGGATTG
>CAXBBA010000022.1:0-11387 GCA_963973805.1 uncultured Halieaceae bacterium
GGCGGAGCGCACGGACAGACGCGCGTTCGCCAGTACGATACGCACGCCCCGCTCGTGGCTCAGGTGGAGCATGTTCGGCCACAGCTCCGTCTCCATCAACACCAGCAGACGCGGCTGCACCCGATCCAGAAACCGCCCCACGGCGCCGGGCGTATCCCAGGGAGCGTAGACGTGAAACACGCGATCGCCAAAGAGCCGCTGCACCTGCTCGGAGCCCGTGGGCGTGGTGGTGGTGATCACCAGCTGATGGTCCGCGTGCTCCTCGAGCAGGCGCTCAATGAGGGGCCGCGCCGCCAGGGTCTCACCGAGGGACACGGCGTGGATCCAGATCACGGGACGGGCGTCCGCGGGCGGGCTGAAAAACCCCAGGCGCTCACCCAGGCGGCGGCGATAGGCGGGGGCACGGCGCGAACGCCACACCAGGCGCAGCATTACAAAGGGCAGCAGCAGCCGGAACAGCGTGCTGTAGACAAAGCGCATGGTCACAGAATCCCCGGGGTCGAAGCGCAAAGCATAGCGATGCCGCGCACTTGCGGCCACCGCTTGCCAGCGGGCCTGGTGCTGGGTACTGTCGGCGCCCCGGCTTTGGAGCACCGCAGCATGACCCTGTCCCTCCCCATCGACATCAACGGCGTAAAGGGTTTTCTCTCTGCCGCCGAGGGCGAAGCGCTGCATGACGCGGTGCAGTCGTGCCCCGGCGCTGCGCCGGCGCTGGAGATCGGCAGCTACTGCGGCAAGTCCACGGTCTATCTGGGCCTGGCCTGCCAGGCCACGGGGCGCTCGCTCCTGGCCCTGGATCACCACCGCGGCTCCGAGGAACACCAACCGGGGGAGCTGTTCCACGATCCCCAGCTTACGGACAGCAGCGGCGCGGTGGACACGCTCACGAACTTTCGCCGCACCATGACCGCGGCGGGCCTCGACGATACGGTGATTCCGGTGCTCACGAGTTCGGAGCAGTTTGCCGCCACCTTCAAAGGCGACCTGAGCCTGGTATTCATCGATGGAGGCCACAGCCTGGACGCCGCGATGGCGGACTACCGGGGCTGGGCGGGCCGGGTGCAGCGCGGCGGGTTCCTCGCGATCCACGATGTGTATCCGCGGCCCGAAGCCGGCGGCCAGGCACCGATCACCGTCTATCGCCTGGCCCTGGCATCGGGCCTGTTCCGGGAGGTGACCGCCGTCGACAGCCTGCGAGTGCTCGAGCGCCTCTGATCAGCGGGCGCGACGGGCCCGGGAGCAATCCGCGCTATCGAAGAGCTCCACGCGGGTGAATATTGTGGATGCAGCGGTGTGGTTTGTGAGCGCATCGGCGGCGAGCAGCACGGCACCGGCCGTCCACGTGGGGCGTTCATCCGGCCACAGCAGATCCTCGACGAACTGATAGCCGGTCCAGTAGTCGCCGTCTTCGGCGCGCCACTGGTGCAACCAGCTGTACAGCTCCACCGCTCGCGCATGATCCCCCGCCGCCAGCAATGCCATCACCAGCTCGCAGGACTCCGCCACCGTCACCCAGGGCTCTTCGACCACGCAACGGCAGCCCATGCCCTCTTCGACAAAGTCCTGCCACCGTGAGGCCAGGCGCTCCCGCGCGGCGACCCCCGTGATCGCGCCCGCAAGCACGGGGTAGAACCAGTCCATGGAATAGCGGGCTTTGCTCTCCCAGGTGCGATCGAAGCGCTCCGGATGCAGGCGCAGCGCCTCTCCCAGGCGGTGCCGCGCCTGGCGCCACCCGGGGCGGGACTCACCCAGGGTAACGGCAATATTGTGGGCGCATTCGAGACTCTTGTAGATGGAGCTGCAGCCCGTGATCAGGGCGTCGCCCCGGGGTCGCCCGTCGCCATCCACCGCCCAGTCGATCTCGCCGTGTTCGGACTGCAGGGCCAGCACGAAGGAAATAGCCCGCTCCACCGTCGGCCACAGCGCCTGCAGGAACTCCTGGCGCTGCGTAATCCGGTAGTGGTGCCAGACACCGGTGGCAACATAGGCGACGAAATTCGTTTCGCGCCGCTCCCGGTTATCCACGACGCCGTCCCGGTAGGCGGCCCACCAGCTGCCGTCGTCCAGCTGCTGCTGTGCCAACCAGTGATAGGCGCGCTCCGCGGCGTCCCACTCGCCACCGATGGACAGGCCCATGGCGGCCTCCACATGATCCCAGGGATCGGCGTAGTTCCCCGGCGACCAGGGAATCTCACCCGAGGGCAGCTGCACCGAGAGAATCGACGCCACCGTGGGTGCGAGGAACTCCCGGGGGTAGAGTCCAGGGGTGAAATAGGGACCGCTCACGAGCTGGATGCTCCGGAACTACCGGGCTCCGCCGGAGCTTTGCGAAAATACATTGCAACACTCTTTCCGAGAAACGGGTTGAGCGCGCGCTCGAGGCGGCGCGTCACCATCGGCGCTTTCATCATATCCCAGACCAGCAGGCGATGATATTGACGCACCAGCCAGCTGCGTTCGCGGCGGCGCCAGAACAGGCACTGGAGCCACCAGTAGATCGTGTGCAGCGCGTGGGCACCATGCTCGTGGTAGAACTCGAAGCCACAGTCTTCGATCTCGCCGCGCAGCACCGGGGCCTCGAAGATGCGCAGATGTCCGCCCGGGGTCTGGTGGTACTCCCGGGACAGGCGCCAGCAGATGCGCTCGCACCAGGCCCGGGGGACGCTGGCGAAGAAGTAGCCCCCGGGGCGTAGTACCCGGTGGATCTCGCGCAGCGCCGCGCGATAGTCGGGGATATGCTCAAGGACCTCGCTGCAGATCACGCCGTCGAAGCTGTGGTCGGCGCAGGGCAGACGCAGAGCGTCGCCGGCGAGCACGGAGAAGAGTGCTGGCGCCCCGGATTCGCTATCGCCGAGCATCTCCCGGAATTCACCCAGACGCGTGCGCGCCGTCGCCAGATCGGCCTCGGACAGGTCGAGGCCCACGGCGTCCACCCGCTCCACGGCAGCGAGATTGATCACGTGGCGCCCCTCGCCACAACCCAGGTCCAGCACACGCTGGCCGGGCCGCAGGGGGAAATAGCTGTGGTCAACGGTCTGCACTGCGAATCACCTGTCGGTAGTAGGCCACCATCTGCTCGGCGCAGACTTCCCAGCTGAAATTCTCGAGGATGCGCTGGCGCCCGGCCGCTCCCAGGGCCTCGCGCCGGGCGGGATCGTCCAGCAAGTCGGCGATCGCGCTCGCCAGGGCCTCGGCATTGGCCGTGGGCACGATGCGCCCCGCATCGCCGACGATCTCTGCCAGGGCGCCGCCATCCGTGGATACCACGGGCACGCCGCAGGCCATGGCCTCACCCGCCGGCAAGCCGAAACCCTCGTAGATCGAGGGCACCACCGCCACGGTGGCCTGTGCGTAGTAACGCACCATCTCGCCGGTGCTGATGCCCGACACAAACTGCACCCGGTCATCGATGCGCAGGCGCCGCAGCAGCTGCTCCGTCTTGCCGCCGGGCTGGGGCCGCCCCACCACCAGCAGTTCCAGATCCGGATAGGACTCCAGGAGCGCCGCATAGGCCTTGAGCAGATAGCGCAGGCCCTTGAGCGGCGCATCCGCCGACGCCGTGGCCATCAGGCGCCGGGGCAGGCGGGGCACGTCCTCGTGGGGGCGGAACACCGCCGTGTCGATGCCGTTGTAGATCAGGTCTGTGCGGGAGACCTCGCGGCCGAAATCCTCCGCAATATCCTCGCGGGAGCGCTCGGACACGGTAATCACATGGCGCAGGCGGCGAATCACCCTGCCCTGCATGCGCAGAAAGGAATGCCAGCGCTTTACCAGCAGGCGTTCATAGCGGGTGCGGGCCGCGCGCAGGGCGATGCGCAGGTCGTGGGTGATGGGGTGGTGCACCGTGGTTACCACGGCAAAGCCCTCGCCCTGGAGCTTGAGCACTCCGTAGCTCAGGCTCTGGTTGTCGTGGATCAGGTCGTAGCGGCGCCCGTGCTCATGCAGGTAGCGTCGCACGCGCCGACCGAAGGTGTAGGGCTCGGCGAAGCCCCCCGTGAGCTTGCTGGTCCATTCGATCATGTCCGTTAGGGACAGCAGGTGCCGGGGCCTCAGGGAGCGCAGTCCGTGCACGAACAGATCCAGGCTCGGAATGTGGATCAGGCGCACGCGGGGGTCCAGCTCGGGATAGGGCGGCCCGGAAATCACGTCCACGCGATGCCCTGCCTCGACCAGCGCCTTGCTCAGATAGTGCAGGTAGATGCCCTGGCCGCCGCCGTGGGGCTGGCTGCGATAACCGAGCAGGGCAATGTGCAGGGAATCCGACATGGGGCTTCCGGGAACAGGCGGGTGTAGTGGGAGCTGTGCGAGGCGCGAATTGTACCCGCCCCGGTGCCGCGCAGACAGGTGAAATCAGGCCAACCGATTCGCCCCGGCGACCGGCCTACAGATGCGCCACAAGACCCCCGCCGAGTAGCCCGTCGATCACCGCTGCAAAATCCGTGCTGCTGTGGCAGACACCGTCGGCGCTCCGGTTTTCGTAGGAGGCGCTGAGGTTGAGGGCGCAGATCGGAGCGCCATGGCCCGAGCGCAGGGCACGCACCGCGGGTCCCGGCGTGGCAAGCAACTCGGCCTGCACCAGCGGTGAGAGCATGCCCACGCGCTCCTCGACGCCAAAGGGCGTGATGTTATGCCAGGCCGTGAGCAGCTTGGGGCCGATGAACTGAGGCACCACCGGGGCCTCGGCCCTTCGCAGCAGGCTCACGGCACGGTCGATGTAGAACGGCAGAATCACGGAACCTCGCCGGAACTGGAGCCAGGCATTGTGGATCTTGCGATAGCTGCGCAGGCGACCGTCCCGATACTGCACCCAGCACTCGCGCCCGAAGCAGTCGTCGTCGCGGAGCACAAAGTCCCGGAACAGCAACAGGTCCGCGTCGCACCAGACCACCTGTGCAGCGCCGTCGTCGAGGAGCCGCTGCAGCCACAGCAGCCGGGCCAGGTCTGCCAGCACGACGGGCTGGGCTCCATAGCGCTGGCGCAGGTCCGGGGGAACGGCATCGAACAGCGCATCGTCGATCCAGCGATATGCGTGGCCGTGGCGACCCGCCCAGGCACTCACCGAGGCGACGCAGCGTCCCATCCAGCCGTCCAGGCGGTCGCTGCGATGGGACTGGAGGACAACGGTCTGGGTCACGAACCTGCCTTTCTGGTGGATTTGCCCGGCTGCAAACGGGACGGGATTCACAGACCGGCGCGCAAAGCGGACAGGTTGCGAGGGTGACCGATATAATACGGCGTCTGCATCAACCACGGGTAAACCGCATGAGCGCCTCTGCACCGTCAAGGGGGACGCCCAATCCCTACAAGGGCATCATCCTCGCCGGCGGCTCCGGCACCCGGCTCCACCCCCTGACCAGCACCGTGAGCAAGCAGCTCATGCCGGTCTACGACAAGCCCATGATCTACTACCCCCTTGCCACGCTGATGGAAGCGGGGATCCGCGACGTGCTCATCATCACCACGCCCCGGGACCAGCTCGCTTTTGCCGACCTCCTCGGCGGCGGTGAACAGTGGGGCATCAACATCAGCTACACGGTGCAGCCCAGCCCCGATGGTCTGGCCCAGGCGTTCCTCCTCGGCGCAGATTTCGTGGGTCGCTCGCCCGTCAGCCTCGTGCTGGGAGACAACATTTTCTACGGGGACGGATTTTCCAAGAGCCTGCGTACGGCCTCGGCGCGGGACCGCGGCGCCTCGGTCTTTGCCTACTACGTCAATGACCCCGAGCGCTACGGCGTGGTGGATTTCGACGCCGATGGCGTCGCTCGCAACATCGAGGAAAAACCGGCCAATCCCCGCTCTCACTACGCGGTCACGGGGCTGTACTTCTACGACAACGATGTGATCGATATCGCCCGGGACATCCGCCCATCGGCGCGCGGCGAACTCGAAATCACCGACGTGAACCTGGCCTACCTCAATCGCGGCGACCTGCGCGTCGAGGTCATGAGCCGCGGAACCGCCTGGCTGGACACGGGGACGCACAACTCCCTGCTGGACGCGGCGAACTTCATCCGCGTGGTGGAGGAGCGCCAGGGCCTTAAGATAGCCTGCCCCGAAGAAGTCGCCTACCGCAGCGGCTATATCGATGCCGCGGCGCTGGAAGCCCTGGCGGACCCCCTGCGCAAGAGCGGTTACGGCGAGTATCTGCTGGGCCTCCTGCGCGAAGAAGGAGTCGTTCGCGATGCAGTTTGATGCCACCCCCCTGCCCGGGGTCTACCTGCTCACGCCAAAAGTTTTCGGCGACGAGCGGGGATTCTTCATGGAAAGCTGGAATGCCGAGGTTTTCCGGGACGCGGGTTTCGACCTGAATTTCGTGCAGGACAATCACAGCCGCTCCGCGCGGGGGATTCTGCGGGGTCTGCACTACCAGACCCGCCACACGCAGGGAAAACTCGTGCGCGCCACCGCCGGCAGCGTGTTTGACGTGGCTGTGGACCTGCGCCGGGACTCCCCCACGCTCGGTCAGTGGTTCGGCGTCACCCTGGACGACCAGAGTCGCCAGATGCTGTGGATTCCCCCGGGCTTTGCCCATGGCTTCTATGTCACTTCGGAGTCCGCGGACTTCCAGTACAAGTGCACGGCCCCCTACGACCCCGACAGTGAAGTGAGCATCGCCTGGGACGATCCGGAGCTGGCCATCGCCTGGCCTCTCATCGACGGCGAGGCGCCCTCGCTCTCGGCCAAGGATAGCGATGGCCTGCCCTTTGCCGAGGCTCCCCGCCTACCCTGATAACGCTACAGGGCTAGCATGTGCGCCCTGGTGTGAAAGGAGCAACAGATGAGCACCATCATCAACGGAGTGGACTACGGTCCCCTGCATCAGCTCATTGGCAGCTGGCGCGGCGAACGCGGCCTGGACGTGGCGCCGGAGCCGGACGGCACCGACAAGGAAGCCTACTACGACGAGATCACCTTCGCGCCCTCGGGGCCGGCGGAGAACGCCGAAGAACAGAACCTGGTTTCCCTGCGCTACCACCAGGTGGTCCGC
The DNA here is from genome assembly GCA_963973805.1 of uncultured Halieaceae bacterium. Taxonomy (GTDB): domain Bacteria; phylum Pseudomonadota; class Gammaproteobacteria; order Pseudomonadales; family Halieaceae; genus Congregibacter. Next base: position 6,989 of record CAXBBA010000022.1, read on the forward strand.
AAGCGCAAAAACGGTCGCATTTTCCACGACCAGATCGGCCATTGGATCTTTGAGCCCACGACGGGCAAGGTCGTGCACTCCCTGTCAATCCCGCGGGCGGTCTGTCTGCTCGCCGGCGGCGGCGTCGAACAGAACGGCGACGAAACCGTCTTTCACGTCGAGGCGAAAGCCGGCAGCGAAAGCTTCGGTATCTCCCAGTCTCCCTTCATGCTTGAAAAAGCCCGCACCACCGCCTTTTCCATGACCCTGACCGTCGCGGGGGATGCCCTGCGCTACAGCGAGACCACGTCTCTGGAGATCTACGGGCGCAGCTTTGCGCACACGGACAACTGCGAACTCCAGCGCGTCCTGTACGACTGATCTACTGATACCGAAGCGACGGCAGCGGCGGAGCCGCGGCGAGCATGGCGGCCCGCACGCGGTCGACGCCGGCGCCCTGGTCGATGGTGACCAGAGGCACCTGGTGAAAATCCGTGAACACCTCCAGGGCTGGTGAGTCGAGGTCGATGGTCCGCGACGAGGCGGGCGTATCGAGGAGGTCTACAGTGGTGCTGTTCATAAGTACTAACTTATGCATGAATTCTGTCCTTTTGCAGCTGGTGTACTGCGGGCCAGCAAGGGCCTCCAGGCAGCCACCAGAAAAAAATGAAAGGGTTGTCAGGACAGAATCAGGGGCGGGGCGCGGTTGGGAGGCAGGCTCCAGCTCTCGGCGAGGGGAATGGGGGAACGGGTGGCCGCGGCCAGGGAGCCGCCGGATGGCCTGGGCACCGTCAGCCAGGAATACACCGGAATGAGGGCGGGATCGCCGAACTCGCCGGATTCGTCTGAGGCGTCAACGCCAGACTCAACGGCGAGAGCGAACGCCTGATCCGCCAGCTTGTCGCTGACGGGGACCAGCAGCGACACCGACACGCTGACCAACAGCGCCAGCAGCCAGCGCCGCAGGCTGCCGTCAGGTGGTTTCGTGGTCGTGCAAAGTCGGTTCATTATTCTGGCAGTCTGCCCGCTGCGACACCGTTTTACCTTAAGCCCAGGATGGCGATTCGTCGACGGGAACATTCCGGACCCGGACCCGACGCACCACCTGCGCTAAAGGCACCTCTTTTTCGGACTCCGCGCCGGGCAAAAGGTTTCATCCGGCACCGCCGTAGCTCCGCTCGATTTCGAGAAGCCTCTGCTTGCGCCAGAGCCCACCGCCATAGCCCGTGAGGGAGCCGTCGGCACCGATCACCCGGTGGCAGGGAATGATCAGCGCCAGCTGGTTCGCGCCGTTCGCCCGCGCCACAGCCCGCGTTGCCGACGGGCTGCCCACGGTGCGGGCGATTTCGCTGTAGCTGCGGGTCTGGCCCGGGGGTATCTCCCGCAGGGCCTCCCACACGGCAACGGTAAACGGCGAGCCGTGGTAAGCCAGGGGAGTGGTGAATACGGCGCTGCGGCCGGCAAAAAAAGACTGCAGCTCGTCGCGGACCTGCTCCGTGGGGTCGGGGCAGCCGACCCCCAGGCGCCCGTTCACCATTTGGTCGAGCCTCGCCAGCTCCGTCGCCAGGGCCTTGCGCTCAAAGAACTCCAGCAGGTGTAACTCCGTGGGACTGCTCACCGCCAGCATGTCGCCCAGGGGCGTGGGCAACCAGTGGGCGAACAGCAGCGGGTCCGCGGCCAGGCTGCCCGGCGCCCGCCCCAGGAGCCGGGCAAAGGCGGACCGGAACGCGCTCGGCGATTCGAAACCGGCGCTCAGCTGCGCGTCGATCACCCGGCCTCCCTCCGCCAGGGTGGAAAAGCCCTCACGCAGGCGTCGCTGGCGAGCCATCTCCAGAAACGTCATGCCGAAGTGGCGCTTGAACGCGCGCCGCACGGTGGAGGGATCAAAGCCCATCGCCTCGACGTGACCTTCGCGCCAGACCCGCTGGGGACGTTCGTCCAGCTCGGTGAGCAGGGCTGCGATGAGCGGATCGGCGTCGGCGATGGGCGCCAGGGGCCGACAACGTTTGCAGGGCCGAAACCCTGCGTCGATGCACTCGGCCACGGTGCCATAGAAACGACAGTTCTCGGCGCGGGGCTTGCGTGCGGGGCAGGTCAGGCGACAGAAGACGCCGGTGCTGGTGACCCCCACATAGGCAAGGCCGTCGTAATGGGCGTCGCGCTCAACGAGTGCGCGGTACAGGGTTTCGTGGTCCGGAAGGTCAAACAGCATGCACCCATTGTAGCCATGTCGCTCCATGCCATCGCCGGTTTTCGGGCGTTTATTCCGCTCCCCTAAAGCCCGCGGCGCGCCAGCAGGGGCCGCCACCAGGCCTCGTTGCCCAGGAACCAGTCCAGCGTTCGCTCGATGCCGGTTTCGAAGGTTTCCGCCGGCGCATAGCCCAGCTCGGCCATGATGCGGCTGGCATCGATGGCGTAGCGCCAGTCGTGGCCCGCGCGGTCCTGTACAAAGGTGATGAGCTCCAGCGCCGAACGACCAGCGCTCTGGGGCGCGTCGGGGTAGCGCTTCGCCAGCGTTTCGTCCGCGGCGAAGCGCGCGTCGAGGCGCTCGCAGAGCAGCGTCACAATCGCCAGGTTTGTCCACTCGTTGTTGCCGCCGATGTTGTAGCACTCACCCACAACGCCGCGCTCCAGCACCAGCTCGATGCCGCGGCAGTGATCTTCCACGTACAGCCAGTCGCGGATATTGCTGCCATCGCCATAAACCGGCAGCCCCCTGCCGTCCAGAATGTTGGTGGTGCACAGGGGGATGAGCTTCTCGGGAAAATGGAACGGCCCGTAGTTGTTCGAGCAGTTGCTCGTGGTGACCTGAAGCCCGTAGGTGTGGTGGTAGGCCCGCACCAGATGATCCGACGCCGCCTTGCTCGCGGAATAGGGGGAGTTGGGCTGGTACTGCTGCGCCTCGAAGAACCCGGGGTCCTGCGGTGCGAGGGAACCGTACACCTCGTCCGTGGACACGTGGTGAAAGCGGTGCGGGCGCCCGTCCCCGTCCAGCCAGGCGGCGCGCGCCGCCTTGAGCAGGCTGTGGGTACCGATGATGTTGGTTTCGATAAAGGCGTCGGGACCGCTGATGGAGCGGTCCACATGGCTCTCGGCGGCGAAGTGCACCAGGGTGCCGACGCCCTCGCCGGTCAGGAGCTCGCGCACCAGCGCCTCATCCCGGATGTCACCCTCGACAAAGCGGAAGTCGGGGCTGCCATCGAGACCCGCCAGGTTTTCGCGATTGCCCGCGTAGGTGAGGGCGTCGAGGGCAATGACGCGATCGCCGGGGTGCTCACGCAACCAGCGATGAACAAAGTTGGCGCCGATAAAGCCCGCCGCGCCGGTCACCAGCAGCGTCTCGCTCATGGTCTGTCTCCGCATTCATTGATGGCCCGCACCTGCTGCAGGCAGCGGCGCAGTTCCTCGCGCCAGTGCGATGGCGCGAGCTCAAAATCCCGCCAGCTCGCGCCCTTGTCGAGCACGCTGTAGGACGGTCGGCGGGCTGGAGCAGGATAATCCTCGGTGCGAATCGGCTGCACCGCCGCGGGGCTTTGCACCAGCCCCGCCGCTCGCGCCTCTTCGCCGATCGCCTGGGCAAAGTCATACCAGCTGCACACGCCGGCGTCGCTCCAGTGATAGATCCCCCGGAGCGCGGGCCGCTGCGCCGCCGCCCACAGTGCCCCGGCCAGGGTACGCGCATGGGTGGGCGTGCCGACCTGATCAGCAACCACAGAAATCGTATCGCGCTCCCGGTGCAGACGCAGCATGGTGTGCATGAAGTTGTGACCCAGGGCACCGTAGACCCAGCCCGTACGCAGGATCAGCGCATCGGCGCCCGCCTCCCGCACGGCCGTCTCACCCGCAAGCTTGCTCTGGCCGTAGACCCCCAGGGGGACCGTGGGCGCATCGGGGGCGTAGGGCGAACTGGCCAGGCCATCGAAGACAAAATCCGTGGATACATGCAACAGCCGCACACCCTGCTCCGCGCAGGCTCGCGCCAGCACACCCGGGGCATCGCCATTGGCACGAAACGCCGCTTCGCGCTCTGTTTCGGCGAGATCCACAGCGGTGTAGGCGGCGGCGTTGATCAGCAGCGCCGGGCGCGTCCGGGCCAGGCACGCCGCGACCGCGGCGCTATCAGCGATATCCAGATCGCTGCGGGTCAGCGCCAGCAACTGCACCGTAGCGGGAACCGTCGCCGCCAGGGCCTGGCCCAGCTGGCCCCCGGCTCCGGTCAGCAGCACGGTTGGTGTTTCGCTATTCATTGCTGCGATACCTGCTCAGGGAATGTGCGCATCCAGCCAGTCCCCGAGTTCGCCGAGCACCTGGTCCTTCTCGGGCTCGTTGAAGATTTCGTGGTACAGGCCGGGGTAAATCCGCAGGGTCCGGTCCTCGCTGGACACGGCATCGTGGAACGTCCGCGACCCCGCCGGCGCCG